>DATCTP010000366.1:0-2466 GCA_036567885.1 Anaerolineales bacterium
TGCGAACTGACTTTGTTCAAAGCGGCTTCCACCGCCTGGATCTGGCGGATAACGTCAATACAATACGCATCCTGCTCCACCATACGGATTACGCCTCCTAAGTGACCTTGAATTGTCTTCAACCGCCGCAGAGAAGTTACATCATTTTTCATAGGACCTCTATTATCAGACGCTGTTCGCCTTCAGTTCTTACCCCCCCCAGGGGGGTAGGACAGCCCCATCATATCAACTGACCAACCAACCCGTCAAGGATGATTGTCACGCCTTATCCGGTATAAAATCCAATCAACACCGCCAGCCGAGTGATTGCTATCATTTATGCCATCCTCATCGCTCCAATGATCGCGCTTGCCATCATCGGCCCGCGTACGGTCAACGAACGCTGTGTGTGGGCAATTACCCGGCTACACTTTTTCACCGCCCTAGTCATGTGGGCGCTCAACCGCCGCAAGCAATACATCGTCGCGCGAGCTGTGGCGCTGATCCCCCCAGTGATTGTTTTGATTGTCAGCTTTTTCTTCGGCTATCTTTAAATCATTTCTTAAATAAAAACACAGCGGACAAACTCAAAACCATTTGTCCGCTGTGTTTTCTGTTACGCCAATTCCTTGGTCATCTCTTTGATGCCATACGGGAATTCATACTCTGCCATTTTATCCATGAACGGAATCGGATCGAACGCTTCGGGACCGAGCACGCCCGCGCCTTTCCATTGACCATGCCCGATCAAATCCCAGCCGATCACAGCGCTGAACGCCGTCTGCGCCACCACCGCCTGACAGCCCCAGCGACTCATGCACTCGGCATTATCGGCGACTTGATATAGATAGACTTCACGCGGATGACCATCTTTGATTCCCTTCACCCACGTTCCCGCGCAGGTCTTGCCGTGCATTTTATCGCCCAGGTGAGCTGGGTCCGGCAGACTGGCGGCAACCACATCGCGCGGGGCAACCTCCATGCCCTTGACCTTGATCGTATTTTTCTGATCCAAGCCAAGCATGTGAAGCGTTTTCAACACGCCGATGAATTGGTTCCCCAACCCATACTTGAATGTGACGCGCTTGGCTTTTACCCAACGCGGCACGAGTAAAACTTCCTCATGCTCTACATTGACCACTTCCACTTTGCCGATCTCCGGAAAATCAAAAAGTTCAGGTTCCGAGAACGGTTCGGTAGTGAACCAGCCTTTCTTATCTTCATAGATCACAGGCGGGTTCAGACATTCCTCGATGGTTGTCCAAATCGAAAAGTTTGGTGCAAACTCGTATCCATCAATAGTAATGTTCGATCCATCGCGAATGCCAATCTCCTCAATCACATCAAAGAGATGATCTTGAGCGTAGCGAGCAAACACATCTGCCATGCCTGGCTCCACACCGAGACCAACAACAGCGAGCAAACCTTTCGCCTCCCACTCTTTGCTCTTCGCGAATTGATAATCACCCAATTTGACACCCGGTTTATGGAACGGATCAACCGGATTCGGTTCAGAAAGCGTCATTGCCATATCCATATACATCGCGCCAACATTATATGCCGCGTCGAAAATCTTCTCATTGAATATCGGGTCCACCGAGTTCATAAGGAGATCAACGCCATATTTCCGCGCCAATTCCTCGATGCTTTCCTGTTTGCCCGCATCCACGAACTCGGCTGGAAACCTTTTGGGGTCACCAAGTTTTTTCTGTACTTCTTCCGCGCGCGATTTGTTGTAATCGGCTAGTACAATCTGCTCCACCCATGAGCGCTCTTTTGCGATCGCAGCAATGGCCTCACCCACCCCTCCCACGCCTATCAACAAGACTTTCATAGTTCCTTTCGATTGGCTCCGCCACCCGACCTTTGCGGGCGCAGACAAGTTTTTGGCCGCTTCTCTCCTTGACTTGAAGCGGGTCGTTCCAAAACAAATTTGATTCGCTATTCCGAGTACACCCGAGGCGATCCACTGCTCAACGCGGGGCGCTTTCATGTCAACGACATGATGCTAAAAGTAAATCTCCTTGACGATCTTCAAGTGCATAAACGTTTCTGATTCGCGGACACCTTCAATGGCATATAGTTTTTCAGTAATGAAGTTTAGTAAATCTTCATGATCACGGCAAACCACCTCCGCCATGATATCGAAGCGTCCACTCACAACTACCAGGTAAACCACTTCTTTCAATTTCGAAACTGCATCGGCGACATCCAGCATCTTATTGCCGTCCGTGCGAATACCAACCAGCGCCATGGTTTTGAACCCGCGCTGAAGCGGGTTGGAAATCGCCACTACCTTGAGCAAGCCCAACTCCACCAAACGGTTATATCGCTGGCGGATCATGCCCGGCGAGACTTTGAGTTTTTCGGCTATTTGAGCAAAAGCCGCTCGCCCATCCTTTCTCATCGCATCAAGGATATGTTGGTCAATTTCATCTAAAGAAATCGCTTTGTCTGTAACGATTTTTCTGCTCACAAGCCAATTCT
>DATCTP010000367.1:0-2185 GCA_036567885.1 Anaerolineales bacterium
TCATCCACCGCTTCCGTCGTTACCGTAAGCTCTTTGCTCATGCTCCGAGCTTACCCCAATTCTTAAATCAGGTCAAAACATGAGCGAACCGAAAGTACGATAATAAAAGTCGATGAAATACGCTGAATTTTCCTCGCCACGATTTCCAGCTACGAGAGTCTTAAGTTCTCTTTCGATGTTAGCTTGCACATCTTCGGATAAATTTGAAATTTGTTTTATCTTCTCAAGTTCTTCAATAGCTTTTTCGGAAGGTTCTTTAGATTTGATAAGCATTTATTTCCTCTGGGTTCATCGCAGTAACCCTCTCGCAAAACTCAAGAATGCTTGTACATCGTTGAAGTTCGTCACCATACCCACGGAAATTCTCACCGCGCCAGTGGACTTGCCATCGAAGCACAGACGAAAATCGTCAAGGCTCAAGCGATCTTCATTCTTGGTTTTGGTGAAGCACACATCCAACTCGACGCGCGAGAGTCCGAGTGCGATCTCGCCCGCGCCGGGGTTGCAAAAACATCCGGTGCGTAAGGAGATATTGACTTTATTCGCTTCGCTTTCGATGAAGCGATGGTCAATGGCGTTGCCGTCTTTATCGAAGAAGTTGGCGGTCACGGTGCCGCCGCGCGCTTCGGTGGTGGTCGGTCCGTACAAGCGGATCAATGGCTCGCCGGTACTGTGTTTCATTTGAGTCAAATTATCCAACAGCCAGCCTGCCAAACATTGGACGCGCGTGTGGATCACATCGTAGCCAATCGATTCAATGTGCTTCAATCCGATCTCAACGGCGGGGATATTTAAATAATCCGGCGTGCCATCCTCGAACGCGGTGTGACCGTCCGCCATATAAAATTTATCGCCCTGCACCGATACGACCGTGATCGTCCCGCCTGCAAACCACGGACGATGGAGTTTTCCCAACGCTTCCTTGCGCGCGATCAACGCGCCGATGCCGGTCGGATAACCGAACATTTTATAAAATGAAAGCGGAACGTAATCAGGCTTGAATTTTGAAAGGTCAAGATAATTGGTCGGAGCGAAAGCCGCGGCGTCAATCAAAACATCCCAGCCTGCGGCGTGCGCCTTCTCGATCCATTCGAGCGGATGCTGGACACCGGAGAAATTGGATTGGGCGGGATACGCAAACAGATTGTGTGCGCCCTTTTGTCCGCGCGCAAAGTAATCGTCGAGGGAAGATGCGTCGACGCGCATATCGGGCAATCCGACCGGAATATACGTCACATCTGCGCCGCGTGCATGCGCAAACTCGCGAATCCCATTGACCGAGTTGTGGTTGTCGAACGTCAATAAATAATGTCCGCCCTTGGCAAACGGATACGACTCACCGACCAGTTTCAGCGCGCCGCTGGCGTTCTGCGTGAAGATCACATCGTATTCATCGGGGTTGGCGCTGAAGAATTTAAGAACATATTCGCGCGCATGTTCCAGCAACTGCGTGGCGGCAAGCGAACTCGGATTGGATGAATGCGGGTTGCCGAAGACATGCTCGCTTAATAACTTGTGGTGACGCCGCACCTGCGTCTCGGCATACAAACCGCCGCCGGTATAATCGAGATAAATATGCTCGCCCACATCGAGGCGAGCGTATTCAGCGGAACGCAAATCGTCAATGATGTGCGTGGTGGGATATGCAGGATAGGCGTGCAGGAAAGCGACAAAGTCAGGATTGTTCATGGTCGAAGACTCCTGCTCCAGTTTTACCAGAGATGAACGAAGATGCACAGGGATTTTTATAAAAGCAATCCGCTAATCTGCGCTAATGCACGCGAATTTTGAAGATTAGCGGAAATTCGCGAAAATTGGCGGACGGAAAATTATTTTGCTCAAACTCCGAATTACCATTCTCCATTGACCATTCCTTATTCTCTATCAGTTATACTTCGCAACATGGAATTCACAATTGCCAGCATCGAAATCCTGCTGTTGATCGCGGCGCTGGTCGGCATGATCGCGCGGCGGTTTCGGATTCCCTACACCGTCGGTTTGGTGTTGACCGGCATTGTGCTGGCGCTTTTGTCTTTCAGACCCACGATTAACCTAACCAAAGATTTGATCTTTGAAGTTTTGCTTCCGCCGTTGATCTTCGAAGCCACATTATTCATCCGATGGAAAGAATTGAAACACAACCTGCCTGTGATTTTGGTCTTTGACACCGTTGGCGTAATCGTAT
>DATCTP010000368.1:0-13674 GCA_036567885.1 Anaerolineales bacterium
TACCGGTCGGGATATTTTTCGCTGAACCGGCTATTAACAATCCAAACGCCAGAAATGTTATCAGTCCCGCCAAAATAATAGATGACTTTCTTTGCATATCCTATCCTTGCATTTGATTCAGCCGCGAAAAGGCAAACGAAAAACCATCACCCTTCCGCTGTGGGGAAATTATATAGCAGACTATTTTTATTTTGCTTTACAAAACCGTCAATTATTCGGGCGCAATCCTGGTTCCCGGCGCAATCTCCACATTCTTCGGGATGACCACCACGCCGTCACGGACGACCCACTTTTCACTATCGATATTGACGTGACGCGGGAACGGTTTGATGATCGCCCCCTCGCCGATGCGCACATTCTTATCAATGATCGCGCCCTCGATATCGCAGTTCGGCCCAATACCGGTGGGGATGGAAGAAGGGCGCTTCCCAGGATCATAGTAATCGGCGCCCATCAGAATTGTATCTTTGATCTGCGAGCCCGATGAAATTTGTCCGCGAATCCCGATTATGGAATGGGTAATCTTGGAATGTTGAATACGACAACCATTGGTGAGAACGACATTATTTAACTCGCTGTCGTGTACAATGCTTCCTGGCAAAAAGCGGGCGTGAGTATAAATTGGGAATTTGGGATCATAGAAATTGAACGGCGGATTCGGCGATGCCATTTCCAAATTAATTTCATAAAAAGAACTGATCGTTCCAATGTCGCGCCAATAACCATCATAATGAAATCCATACACCTTATGGGAATGAACCGCTTCGGGAATGATATTGATTCCAAAATCGTCGTGGCTGGGATGGTACGTCAGCAAATCCACCAGCACTTTGGTTTTGAACATATAAATTCCCATCGAAGCTTGGAAGGGACGTCCCGGGTCGTCACGGCTGATGAAGCGATCCTGAGTTTCCCTATCCTGCGGCTTTTCGACAAAGTCCGAAATGCGGCTATCCGATTCGCATTTCAAGATTCCCAGCCGCGGCGCTTCGTCACGCGGGACGGGATGAACGGCCACCGTGATATCGGCATCATTCTGCCAATGGAACTCCGCCATCTCCGCATAGTTCATGCGATAAAGATGATCGCCAGCGAGGATCAAAACATACTCCGCACCGGTGGATTGAATCTCAAAGAGCTGCTTGCGAACCGCGTCCGCCGTCCCCTGATACCACGTGGCCGACTCAAGCGTTTGCTCGGCGGCCCAGATCTGCACCCAGCCGGGGTGGAACGCGTCGAAGTTATAAGTCTGAGTAATGTGTCGGTGGAGAGAGACCGAGTTGAATTGAGTCAGAATCGCCACACGGTAAATTTCGGAGTTGATCGAATTGCTGATCGGGATGTCAATCAACCGGTATTGACCCGCGATCGGCACGGCCGGTTTGGAGCGCATTTTCGTCAACGGATAAAGGCGCGCCCCGCGTCCGCCGCCCATGATCACTGCCAGTATATCGTTCATTGTCGCAGACATCGAAGACCTCCGCACGAAAAAATGATTTTCTGTTGCATCACAATCTCAAAAAGCGGCGAACACTTTGTATGATGTACAAAATCGGATAAACGACGGCTAACAGAACATCAACCAATATAAACATCAGATTGATTTTCATTCTCTCTTCCTCTATAACTTATCCATACAAGGATAAGAAAAACAAAACGCGAGATTGCTATGGCACTCTCGCGCTAGGTTCAGGGCGGGCGAGCGCCCGCGAAACGAACGGGATGATATAATGGTTATGCTACCGAATTACAATGCCGAAGGAGGGACTTGAACCCTCAATCCCGAAGGAACACGAGTTTGAGTCGTGCGCGTCTGCCAGTTCCGCCACTTCGGCTTAGGCACACAGTATAACCAACCCCACAGACAAGGTCAAGATGAAACTTGGAATTATCGGACTGCCCCAATCAGGAAAAACAACCATCTTCAACGCGCTGACGCGCGGCAACACGCCGACGAACGCCAGCGCGGGACGCATCGAAGTTCACACCGCGGTGGTGGATGTTCCCGATCCGCGCGTGGACAAACTCTCGGCGATGTTCAAACCGAAGAAAACGATTTACGCCAAAGTGACCTATGCGGATATCGCCGGACTGGAAACGGGCGCGGCAAAAACCGGCATTTCCGGTCAACTGCTGAATCAGCTCGCGCAAATGGACGGCTTCATTCTCGTTGTGCGCGCTTTTGCGGATGATAATGTTCCGCATCCCGCTGGAAGCGTGGACGCCAAGCGTGATGTTGAAACGATGTTGAGCGAACTTCTGCTCAATGATTTAATTGCGGTGGAACGCAAACTCGAACGGTTGATTGAAGAACGAAAAAAAGGCGGCACGGATAAAGTCTTGAATGAACGTCAAACGGTTTTATTCACGCGTCTGAATGAAGCGCTCAACGCAAACACTCCGCTTCGAAAATTGGATTTCAACAATGAAGAGTCGCACGAATTAGCTTCATTTGGTCTGCTGACGCGCAAACCCATTTTGACCGTGTTCAATTTGGGCGAGGGACAATCCGCGCCGGTAATGCAACTCGATCATCCATCCGTGGCGTTGATGGGCAAACTCGAAATGGAAATCGCCCAATTGAGTTCCGACGATGCGGCAGTCTTCATGCAGGAATACGGCATCGAAGAACTTAGTTTAAGTAAGATGATCAAATTATCGTACGATTTGCTTCAATTGCAATCATTCTTCACGGTTGGTGAAGATGAGGTCCGAGCGTGGACGACGCGGCGCGGCGCGAGTGCAGTGGAAGCGGCAGGCGAAATCCATACCGATATTCAACGCGGCTTTGTGAGGG
Source organism: Anaerolineales bacterium (assembly GCA_036567885.1). Classification (GTDB taxonomy): domain Bacteria; phylum Chloroflexota; class Anaerolineae; order Anaerolineales; family Villigracilaceae; genus Fen-1038. Next base: position 2,798 of record DATCTP010000368.1, read on the forward strand.
CCGAAGTGGTGGCTTGTGACGATTTGCTTTCACTCGGCGGCATGACCGAAGCCAAAACCAAAGGCAAACTGCGGCTCGAAGGAAAAGAATATTTGGTTAAAGATGGGGATATTATGCACATCCGATTTAACATATAATAAGATTGCGGAGATCGAGGGCTCCGCACCGATATTGAAAGGAGGACACTATGTTCAAACAATCTAGAAAGCCGGGGGCAATCCTGCTTTCGCTGGTTGCCATCGCGGTCATATTGGCTTGCGATATTTCAACATCCAGCAGTCCGCCGGCATTTGATCCAACCAAAGCCGCGCTCGAACTTCAAGCCACATCTTTCTCGTTGCAATTGACTCAAGCCTCGATCAACTCACAAGCACAGGCTCCCCAGCCCACACAGCCTCCAACACAACCTCCGCCCCAACCGACCATTCAACAACCCACCAACCCGCCCGCGGCAACCGCGATTCCGCCCACGCCCACACAGGATGTGGAATCCAAAATCAAAACGGCAAAGATTTTGGTCTATGAAAACACGGATGAGCGCGGGATTGGCATGTGGGTCAAGGATGCGTTGAATGGAATGGGACTGAACTACACGGATGTCGGTTCGTACAGCGGTCATTTCATGGAATATCTGAACTCAGGCATTCATTACGATTTGATCATTGTGGATGCGGAGGATAAGGATATTATCACGGGCGAGTTCTGGGACGTGATCAATACCCGCCTCGCGCGGGACAAGGCGGCTTTGATCGCGGAAGTGTGGTATCTCGGCAACGAATCCTATGGTCCGCTCGGCAGCATCCTTGGAGTGTGCGGCATCCGTTATGTGCGCGATATGCCTTTGGATGATTCGATCTATTGGTGGGTGCCGACCCATCCCATTTTCAATGAGCCGAATGTGGTACTTCCGCTCATACATTTCAACCGCTATTGGGCGAATAATGCCGGAGACAAGATCACACTGGGAAGCGGCGGAGATGCAACCATTCTGGCAGGTTTATCCGCCAGCCCGTCGAACGATGAAGGCGTGCTGGCAACCTGCTATCAGGGCAGAGTCATCATCGAGACCTTCTCTGACCATGACTATCACCAGGCAGACATCATTGCGCTCTGGCAAAATTACATCCACTACACATTGAAAAACCATTTTGCAGTTTCCCCATAAAATATAAACGTAAAACAAAGAGCGACGAAGTTCGTCGCTCTTTGTACTTTATTGACTTCCAAAATCCACCGTGTAATAACCTCCATTAGCGCTGTTCGCAACATAGGCATATCCGCCGCCCATTTCGGTAACGCCCGTGTTCATGATTGCATCGTGATGGACTTGATCACTCATCCACCAATTGAAAGCATCCTGTGGATAACCGCTGGCGTAAATGATCTCCAAATAATTGACCGGATTATATCCCGCCGCGACAATGCGCTGATAAATCGTCGAAGCATCGGAGCCGGTGTGGCTCAACAAACTGTGACATGCCATGTCCGCGCTGTGACCTTGCGCGGCGGCGGTCAATTGCGAATTGACGGAAAGCTTATTCAATCCAGCTTGCGCCCGCGCATTATTGATGAGGCTTTCAATTTCGCTGACATACGATGCGCTAATCGAATATTTGCAACCCACCGGGCTGGTCGGTTGATTCACGGCGACCGTATTGATTGGAGTTACCACAAGCGACGCGGCAGGCGTAATTTTCACATTACCAACAATGATCTTAACCCAGAAATTTTGATAGATACCAATGGGAACAGGTTTGCCGTTTTGATCGTTCAAAACAAAATAGCCGGCATACGCGTTATAAGCGGCAGGCGCCGTTAGCGGCACGGAGACATCCACGGTTGCACTCGGCGCGGTGGTTGGAACCGGCACAGAATCCGGCGCACTCATCCGGTCGCCGGACGCGAATGCAATCGTATAACCTGTCCATGTGCAGGTGCCGGTGTTTTCAAAACGCCACGTTTTGGTGAACGACGCTCCGGGTGCCATATACGTATTATCGGGAATGGTCACATCTTGAATCACAACCGCCCGTTCCTTGCACGCCGGAAGTTTGGGATTCGCTGTCGGTGTAACGGAGGTGGGCGAAGGAGTAGCCGGGCGCGGGAAAGGCGTGTTCGTGGCGGGCAGAGTCGCGGTCAGGAAAAGAGGCGCAGGCGTAGGCGCGTTCGACGAAATCGAAACACTGCACGCCGTCATCACCAATACAAGCGGCAAAGTCAAAAGCAGTTTCTTGTTCATTTTAAAACATCATCATCTGGCCCTTGATCTGTTCGATGGGATCGCTGGCGATCTGTTCATCGAACGTTTCACGCGTCAAGATCGGGACCGTAGAGAGGGCGCGCAATAAACGATATTTCACCAGCCGATATTTTTTCAACCGCTCAGCAAGCGCGGGATCGCGCTGGACTTTATAGGAAATCAGCGCCGCGCGTCCGCCGGGGATAACCAGCATCGTTTGCTCAGGCGGATACGAGATTTCAGAGACAGCGCGCCGGACCAGCGCGGAGGCCAACACCGAAAAGACGCAAATGGCTTTGCCGTGTTCTTCCCATATCAACAATTTATCCTGCCGCCGCGCCCGATATTTCAATCGCCTTCCAATTGAATCAATCAATGAAATCATTTTGCTTAATTCTTCGCGGCGCGCAGACGCGACATCTTCGACGCGCAATTTCCAACTGGCTCCGTCTTTTTCTGCGTACGAATTCAATATAGCATAAATCATGGCTTTGGACGGCGTCAGCAAACTGGGGAAGCGCGGATTCAAATCATCTTCGATTTCAAGAAAGATGCCGTCGCGATTCTTTTGCAGGAAGTTCACGACCGCAACTTCGACGCGGTCGGTAAGAGATTCAGAAATGTCGCTCTGAGAGCGCAAATCCCACCATCCGGTATCCACGCTTTCACCGCCGGAATAATGAACAAATTCAGAATCGCCGTTCAATGCGGCTTCAACCGTAGATTGTGTCTTTCGCATCGCATCATCAAATGCCTGATCTTTTTTCAACGCGTGCGATTCATTCAATGCAATCAAAGCCGCGGCATGGATATGCAGATAACTGGCGGGTTCGCCGCGCGCCGATAAATGTTCGCGGACGGCTTGTCGAATCGAATCCATTTCCGGCGCGACTGATTCGCGATGCAACTGTTCGCCGCGTTCCCAAACTATTTGAATCGGATCATGCTCGGTGCGTAATGCCATACTTTTCAAATCAAAACCTGCCGCGCCCGCGGCGGTCAAGGCCGAAGTGAGAAAAGCCGGTTCGGCTTCCGGCAACAATCCGAAGAACGGCGTGCCCAGCAGAAGCAAGTCAAAGAGATGAGCGAACGCGGCGTGAAGCGCGGTGGCGTTCCACGCCCAATCGTAACGTCGACGGCGCAACGCGACTTTGTACGGCTCGACGGCTTGGCTTCCCCACAGCCATCCAGCCCACAAGGCGGACAAGGTCCAGAACGCCTGATTCGGACGCGGCAACGCCGTAACTACCGCCGAGATCGGGATTTCTTTTTTGACTTCATTTGCCAAATCTTTGAGCCGACCTTCGTAAACGCAGATACCGCCGCTTTCGGGAATTTTCTTGGGCCACGCTTCACACGCCACGCTCGATGCGGTCTCTGTCCATAAATTGATTCCACGCTCAAGCATCATCCAAATATTATGCTCGCGAAATTGATTTGGGATATTGAGCAGTTTTGGTCGGGATCGTTCGGATGGATAATCCCATAACGTATTGCCCGCGTCACATGCAACGAGGATCAGCGCGGTCAGCGCGCGGCGGCGTTCCGGCGTAAGATTTAAACTATCCAAACGGTTGATGATCGTCGTCAGTACATACAATGGACGCGGCAAATAATGTTGAATAGCTTCTTCTACAAACGGCCGGTCTTCATCATCCAATGAAGCGACTCGTTCGAGGGCGCGTGAACGATGCAGTGCGTTGGTGGATGCAATCTTCTTCGCACGTTCGACATCTTCTTCGGTGACAACTCGTTCGCCGGCGTCGCCGCATTCTTTGCATTCATAAACGCGCACATATGGTGCATCTTCGCCCTTTCGCCATAAAAAGGAATCGGCGGGAACTTCATGTCCGCATTTTTCGCAATTCGTCACATACAGCGACTGCAAGTGAGTTTCCAATCGCTCGTCGCCTTTTTTTGAAACGGCAAGCTCCGCAAGCGCAGCTTTGAAATCCGATTCGTTTGGAGGATTCGCCGCCATCTCCAGCAGGAAGCGCGTGATGGGATTATTGACCGTTACCAGCACGCGATATCCGGCGCGCGCGGCTTCGATAGCAACACGAGGCGAGAATCCGAACGGATCAAGCAGCCAGCTTCCGGGCTTGCCCTGAGCAGCGTCGAAGGGCGAGGCGTGATGCGAAAGCCACGTTGAAACCGTCCCCTCCTCAAGCGGAGGCGTAAACCTTGAAAGCGGTCCGGGGTCGGCAGATTTCAATCCGGAAATATAGGAATGGGCTTCCATCTCTGATTCATATGGTAGCACTAAACAAATCGAAAAGCGGAACAGGCCAATAAAGCACAGCAATTTGTTCGACGCGCGCCAACGAGCCAAGTTGGTGCTTGATCTCGGCGATGCCGCGTTCGTGATAGTCGCCGGTATATTCGCGCCCGGCAACGCGGCGCCCGATTTGGTAAAAAATATTTTCGGTTGGACCGGAAACGATCAACCGTCCGTTCAGCTTGAGCAATCGCAACAGACCTGTTAACGTACCCGGTAAATCTTCGACGTGTTCAAGCACATCGAGGGCGGTGATCAAATCGAAGGACGCGGCCGGCAATTGGTCGAGGGGAAAGATGCGTATATCGTGAACTTCGATATTCGCCGGAAAGTCAATGTGTTGTTTCATGCGCTCAAAGGGAATCAAATCCACATCCAATGCGATCACATTCTTTGCAACACTGCCAAGGAACGGAAGCAGAACGCCGGAACCGCATCCGAAATCCAGAACGCGCTGATACGGCGCATTACCTTCGATGGAATCCATCGTTTTGCGAAGCCGCTGCCAGAATAGCCAATTGATTAATGGATTGCGATGCGAATACGCGGGAAACCCGGCTTCATCCAAGCGGCCGGATTCCGATTGGCTCAACACCCTGCGGATGGCGGTCCGGATATTGGATTTATAGGCGTTGAAATCGGCATCATTCATAGCGGCTTACACAACGGTTCCTTTGGCACGGAGCGCAAATCGCCTTCGGCGGCGGAAAGCAAAAGTTGAATGCCCAGCAAAACCGTCAGCGTGGGGAGCATCACGGTGCCGGTCGGCGCGGCGATATTAAGGCGGGCATATTGAATCCATTTGACGATTCCGAAGATCAGACCAAATAAAAGGAGCGGGATGCCTGCGATCAAATAGATGGTTCCCATCGAAAAATCATAAATGAAATTCTTCAACGCCATGCGGCGCAGAAAAGTCGCAAATAATTTAAACGGAAATTCAAACAAGACGCGCCGGATGATCAAACTGGACGCCTCGCCCTGGTAACGCGCCGGCATCGGCACATCGCGCACCACCGCGCCCAGCAAATATAAATTTGCCAGCATGGATGTTTCAAAATAATAGGAAGGGTCGATCCGTTCCAATGGAAGTTGCGCCAGCGTCTCGGCTCGGATGGCGAGAAAACCGTTCGTCGGGTCGAAGATGTTCCAGTAACCGGTCGCGGCTTTGGCAAGGAAGCCAAGTCCCATGTTGCCGAGCCGGCGGACGAACGGCATTTTCTGCAAAGCAATGAAATCTCGGAAACGATTCCCTTTGGCGTAATCCGCTTTGCCTTCGATCAGCGGCAGGATCAATTCGGGCAAATGGCTGACATCCATTTGTCCATCGCCGTCAATCTTGACGACAATCTGCGCGCCGAGTTCCAAGGCTTTGCGAAAGCCTGTCACCATCGCGCCGCCCACGCCTTGGTTGCGATCGTGCCGCATCAGGATGAGTCGTCGGTTGCGTTTAGTGAGAGCCGCCACCACGTCTGAGGTTGAATCGGGCGAAGCGTCATCCACGATAATGATATAACGAACATAGGGTGGAAGCCCGCGCAGGACATCCGCGATCTCCCGTTCCACGCGGTAGGCGGGAACCACGGCCGCAATCTCGTATTTTCGAAAATCGAGCTGTTCCTTCATCGCAAACAATTGTAATCGAACCTTAGCCATAAGGCGCGGTTTTGCGTTAGAATATCCATACAGTAAGAAAACTTCTCACTTTAAGGAAACCATGGCATCCACCGGGGAACGAATTCTCATCGTTGAAAGCGATCCTGATATCAGCGATTTGATCGGGCGGCAAGCGCTCCAGCCGCTGGGTTATCAATTAACCCTGACAGGGGACGCAAGCGCGGCTATTAAATCGGCAGTTCAAAATCCTCCGGACCTGCTCATTGTCAATCTTAGCTTACCCGGCTTGAGCGGCAAGGATTTGATTACCGCTTTAAATTCGCAGGGAATCAACGCGCCGTTGGTTGTCATTGCCGAAAAAGGGCAGGAACAAAGCGTGATCCAAAGTTTTCGGCTCGGCGCGGTGGATGCCATCCTGTGGCCCGCACGCGACGCCGAAGTCGTGCGCGTGGTAGAACGCTCGCTTCAACAGACTCACGAAATGCGCGAGCGCCTCAAACTCGACCGTCAACTGGAAGCCGCCAATCAGGAACTCCAACGCAAAGTCCACGAGCTGACCTCGATTCTTTCCATCGGCAAAGCGGTGACATCCACCACCGCTCCGCGCCGGTTATTCGATCAAATCGTAGCCGGTGCGATGCAAGTCTCGGAAGCCGAAGTCGGCTGGCTGATGATCCGCGACGATACCACGCGCGCTTTTTTGCTGACGGCGCATCGCAACCTGCCTGAAAGCTGGGCAAAAAAGATCAACCAACCGCTGGATGACGGCATCAGTTCGTTGGTGGCGATTTCCGGCGAAATATTTTCCATTCACGGTTCGCCGCTGGAAAAATTCAAAGTGGCGGCGTTGGGAAAATCGGCGGCGGTGGTGCCGATCAAAGTCCAGAACGAAGTGATCGGATTGTTGATCGTCGTCCGAAAAGCCGACCATGAGATCGACAAAGTCGCGCAGTCACTGCTTGAAGCCGTTGCCGATTACGCATCCATCTCGCTCGTGAATGCGCGGCTGTTCCGCGTGGTGGAACAAAACGCCGAAGCCGCTCGCATGAACGAGAAAACCCGCCTCGCCATGCTTGAATCCTTACGCGAATCCATTCGCGAAGAATTGCAGGTTTCCATGTATCCGCTGGAAGCGCTGCTCTCCCGCAAGCCCGGCGCGCTGACCGCCGAACAGGAACAGGCGCTCAAAACCATCCAAAGTTCATTGCAAAGACTCTCGCGCTCTGCAGAAAAAACGATCGCGCCCGATGCCGTGAAAAAAGGGAATCCATGACCCGGCCCGATCTGATTCTGCTGGCATTGGAAGATCCTCAAATTTTGGGTTTAATGGAACGCGCTCTGCAGGCGGCAGGTTATGAAGTTGCAATGGCTCGCGACTGCGATGGAGTGCGAAAAATCATGGATGAATCATCTCCGGCTTTATTGCTCGTCGGAGAACACTTTTCCGGCAAAAGCGGAATCGAAATCGCTGAGGAGGAACTCGGACGCTTTCCAACGCTTCCGATTCTTTTATTTGCTGAAAGAGATACAACCGGCGTCATTAAATCCGTTTTGAAAGCGGGTTTGAGCGGATATCTTTATCCGCCGCTTCACACCGACGATATTGTGGAGGCCGTTAACCGAAGCTTGGCGCGCGCCCGTCATCTCGGCGATTGGATTCGCCGCGAAGTCAAGCAGACTACGGCATCTCTCGAAAAACGCGCCCAAATTTCCGAAACCGAACGCAATAACCTGGAAGCCATTATCGCCAACATCGAAGACGGTGTCATTGTTCTCGATGAGGAACATAAAATCGTTTTTATGAACCGCATCGCGCGTGAGATGTTTGGCTTAGCCGCCAACTCAATCGGCCGACCCATCCTGCATGCCATTCAAAATCCCGATCTCCAAGCATTCCTGCTCCGCTCCACGGAGGAGAGTTCGGTTAAGTACCACGAACTGAATTTCGACGACGGACGGATCTTCAACGCACAACAAGCATTGATTCCACATGTTGGCAATGTCATTACGCTGCACGATATTACCTATCTCAAAAAGTTGGATCAGATCAAAAGCGAATTTGTCCACACGGTTTCGCATGATCTGCGTTCTCCGTTAACTGCGGTGCTGGGTTATGCCGAACTGGTTTCACGTGCGGGACCGCTGACGGAACAACAGCAGGACTTCTTGGCAAGAATTCAAGCGAGCGTACAGAGCATCACCGCGCTTATTAATGAACTTCTGGATTTGGGCCGCATCGAAGCCGGCTTCGACACACGCCGCGAATCGGTTCAACTGGAAAATATCCTACAGTACTCTCTGGATATACTCGAATCGCTGGTTACGCAAAAAAATCTTAACGTTGAAAAAAACATTGCGCCCAATCTGCCCGCCTTGCGCGCCAATCCGATCCGCATCCGGCAAATGCTGGATAATCTGATTGGCAACGCGATCAAATATACGCCGAAAGATGGAACGATCCGCATCAATATTCGCATCAAAGATCACCAGCTCATATTCGAAATCAGCGATACTGGTCCTGGCATCCCCTTGGATGAACAGTCCCGAATCTTTGAAAAATTCTATCGCGCCAGCAATGTGTTGGAAGGTCCAAAGGGCACCGGTCTCGGATTAGCCATCGTGAAATCGATTGTGGAAAGTCATCAGGGACGAGTATGGGTGGAGTCAACGCTGGGAAAGGGATCTACATTCATTGTGGTGCTGCCCGTTTACGATCTATAGAATTTTGCATACGTTCAATTGATTCATTTTAAAACGCTGCCGCCGGATTTAGAAGTCCGGCGGCAGCTTTCGCCAAAGGAGGAGACAGTGAGGAGCATCTTGGAGGTGTCTTTGTTCCGTCTCCGTGTTCATAATACCGCAGGGATCGGAATCGCGGGATTATCGAATGTCACTAATTAATAGTGATAGTATTCACAAATACGTATCGCTGTATCAATTATTGCAAATTGGCGAGAAACTCTTTCATTATTTTGATGGCATGAGCAGAATCGCGATACATGTTTACTTGTAACTTCGGGTGAGTATTTCCGCTGATCATTTTCGACACTTTGCGCCCCTCTTGAAACAAACATAATACCGGCTTGCCGGCATTCAATGCAAAGCCGATTTCATATCCCACGCCATGTGAGGGCACGCTGACTTCTGCAACGACCGCGCCTGCCGCTTGAATCCAAGCCACATCGCGCTCATAGACTTCGCGCGGTTCCACCACCGCTTCCAACGACAAAACATTGGATTCGGCGAGATGCGCGGTCGGCACGTCATGGCCGCCCATAACGAGAGCCGCCGTCAGTTCCTGATAGACGCGTTCGAATTCACGCCCGCCGGTAATGGAACAGGCAAAATAGATATTCATTTCTTCGGCAATCGTGAAAGGATGGATTGATCTGAAACTTTTTGTTGGGGCTGGTTGCCGCTGAAACGTATACTTTCCAATTCAGTACTGAAACCCATCCAGTCGCTAACCAGAATGATGAAATGGGGCGTGCGGTCTTGGAAGAAAAAAGGCGAGAGGAAAAATCGCAATGCAAAAAGCGGAAGTGGAAATGAGTTTAATTCGATCTTGACCGCCGTCATGCTTGCTACCGGCTGCAAAATTCCGCGCCGCCAGCCGGAAATACTCCTCGGAGGAAATGTAGCTCCCATGCTGACTGTGGAGGTGCGAAGAATGCGACGATAGGAAATGTTCATGCGCAGGAAGGGCGTGACCAGCCGCAAATGATCGCCGAACGGCTGAATATATCCGCTCTTGCGAAAGGAAGCCATGATGAGCGAAAGGAATATGACTCCACCGCCCAGCCAAGCCATTGCCTGCCAACGCCACGGTTCGGCAAGCCGCATGAATGGGTCTTGGTAAAGCGGCCACGCCAGCGATGCCAATGCCAAACCCAGTAAAAAAATAGCGGGCCACCAGCGGTCAACCATGTGTGTATAAATGATGAGCGGATAACGTTTCCCGGCTTTTGCCATAGATCAATCTTCGTTATTTGATGGAATCAAACGTTCGCTTCTTTTCTCGGCCTTTGGCTTGTCACCGTTTAATTGAGCACTCAAATTTCCGATGGCTTGTTCGAGGTGTTCGCCGCGCAGACTGAACGTAATGTCGCCGCGCGTTTTCTCGATGATGCCGCGCGCCAAATCGGTTTGTCGGCGCAGACCGTTCGTGATCGCATCAGGATAATCCATCGTAACCAACACGGAATAGATGTCATCCATAATGCCGAGCAAACGTTCCGCTTCCTGCGAATAACCATGACGCAAAATATCCAGCGTCCGCCGACGCAACTCACCGACCACTTCCGCCAAGCCATTCAAATAAGTAAATCCGGCAACGCCTAATTCATCCGGCGTGAGCAAAGCCTGGTTTTGAATCAAGGCACAAGTCACATTCGCTTCAACAAACTCTTTCAGCGCGTCTTGTGTATAACCAGAATAAAAAAGATCAGGATATTGGGCTAGATCAGTTTTTAAACGGTCAGCCAGTTGGCGCGCCTCGGTTAAATGCTGTTTCATCACATCCGTCTCATCGCGGTGGACGGCGCGGATCGCAAGAGAACAAGCACGTGTCAACTGACGCGCCAAAGCCAGCGCCTGATCGCGGGATGCGGCGCGCGCATCGAAGCTATGGCGAATCTGTTCGGCAATACTTTCAAGTTTATCCATGACGATTTTCAATCCTCAGGCTTTATCTTCTTTCGGAGGCTCAGGCGGTTGGTGCGGACGAAAAAGATTTTCCGCCAG
>DATCTP010000369.1:0-2214 GCA_036567885.1 Anaerolineales bacterium
CCGGCGATGTGATTGTCGGCGGACAGAATTTTGGTTGTGGTTCATCGCGCGAACATGCGCCGATTGCCATCAAAGGATCACAAGCCAAGTGCGTGATTGCGCCATCGTATGCGCGCATCTTTTTTCGCAACGCCATCAATATTGGTTTGCCGATTTTGGAATGTCCCGAAGCGGTGAACGACATCGAGGAAGGAAATGATGTGGATGTGGATTTGTCGACAGGTCAGATCAAAAACATCACGAAGAACCATGTTTATCAAGCGCGGCCTCTGCCGGATTTTGTTTTGAAGATCGCGGAAGCAGGAGGCATTGTGAATTTCCTAAAAGAGCATGATATTCAGGAACTGATGTCATGACGAGATACAAAATTTGTCTTTTGCCCGGTGACGGCATTGGTCCCGAAGTGATTGACTGCGCGGTTCAGGTCCTACGCGCTCTTCCGCTTGAATGGGATTTCATGGAAGGCGGCATCGGCTACGCTGAATATCAGCGCGGCGGTTCGCCGTTGCCCGAAGAAACCTTGCAAAAGATTTCCAGGGCGGATGCGACATTGTTTGGAGCAGTAACTACACCGCCTAATATCCCGAATTATTTCTCGCCCGTTGTCCGGATGCGGCAATCATTGGATTTATATGCGAATCTCCGACCGATACGATCTATCCCTCATTCATCGTCGCGTCACGGCATTGACTTTATGATTGTTCGTGAGAATACTGAGGGACTTTATTCCGGCATTGAACGGCTCGAAGATAACGGTCAACGCGCGGTCACTGAACGCGTCATCACGCGGCGCGCCTCCGAGCGGATTATCCGCAAAACTTTTGAGCTTGCGCGTCGAACGGAACGTAAAACGATTCACGTAGTTCATAAGGCGAATGTACTTCGTCAAACCTGCGGATTGTTTCGTTCTGTTGCATTTGAAGTAGCAAAGGATTATCCCGAAATCAATCTTCTTGAAATGCTCGTCGATACCTGTGCAATGGAATTGGTCCGTGCACCAGAACAATTCGAAGTCATTGTCACTACCAATCTGTTTGGCGATATCTTGAGCGACGAAGCCTGCATGTTCGTCGGCGGGTTAGGCGTAGCGGCATCTGGAAACATCAGCACAGACGTGGCGGTATTTGAACCTGTTCATGGCAGCGCACCGAATCTGATCGGCACCGGGAAAGCGAATCCCACTGCGACCATTCTCGCCTCGGCTATGATGCTGGATTATCTTGGCGAATCAAGTCATGCGAATTCCCTTCGGCAAGCGGTTGAGACTTGCATCGCTTCTGGACAATCCACGCCGGACCTCGGTGGGAAATTGACAACAAGCCAAATGACTGACACGGTCATTGCGGCTCTTGAAATAAATCTTGAAAGGAAATAATTTATGACTCGTCTCGGATTTCTCATGACGCGTTTGCGCCCCGAAGAAAAACTTCTGCTTGAAGAATTGGAGCGCCGTCCAAATGTGGAAGTTGCCCGCATTCTGGATGGCGAACATTACTTTGATATTTCTCAATTGCCCCAACAAGTTGATCTTGTCTTTGAACGTTCGATCTCCTATTCGCGTGGACTTTACATCTCGCGTATCTTTGAAGCACACGATGTTCCAGTAGTAAATCCGTCCGTGCTGGCAGAACGATGCGGCGATAAATATGTCACGAGCCAGATTTTGGTCAAGAACAATATTCCGACCCCGCGTGTGCTGATGGCTTTTGATGAGCCGTCGGCGCTGGCGGCTGTCGACGCGATTGGTTATCCATGCGTGCTCAAGCCGGTGATCGGTTCGTGGGGACGTTTGCTTGCCCTGGTTGAGAATCGGTCGGACGCAGAAGCGTTCATTGAGCATAAAGCGGCGTTGGGAATCAATCATCAGGTTTTCTATATTCAGGAATATGTGAACAAACCGGGCCGCGATATTCGCGCCTTCGTGATTGACGAGGAACCGATCTGTGCGATCTATCGCACGTCCGAAAGTTGGATCACAAACACCGCGCGCGGCGGTGTGGCATCGAATTGTCCGTTGACGCCGGAACTGATTGATATTTGCCAGCGAACTGCGCGCGCGATTGGATGCGGGATGCTGGCGATTGATGTTTTTGAAACCGCTGACGGTTTGGTCGTGAACGAAGTCAATCACACCATGGAATTCCGCAACAGCATCACAACCACCGGAGTCAACATTCCAGCGTTGATGGTGGATTACGTTTTATCGCAAGCGCG
>DATCTP010000370.1:0-2230 GCA_036567885.1 Anaerolineales bacterium
CTTATTGGGCGCAACACGTTGCGCCCCTACGGCCTTCTTTGAATCTGCCACGACGAATGGGCCGGGCATGCGCTTCGCATCGAAATCTTTTTTGCCATCGAGGTTGAACGACATATATCCATCCGACAGATCACGCAGCCATGTCGCGACCACACCAGCTTTCGCAACGGGAACCTGCAAATGATATGTGTTCGCGTCCGCGCAAGTTAATGTGCCTTTGACAGTTCCCTTTGGCGTTGCGATAGATGTCTCTTGCGATTTGCCTTTCTTCAACACAGAAAGATCGCTGGATGCGGCGTAATCCAAAACTTGTCTCACGCGTTGACCCGACAATTCAAACACGCCTGTCGTGGATTTATTGTCAATGTAATAGAAGTGGGGATAGCCAGTTTTCTTGTATTTGAAATCGATGCCCGCAGTCTCTGCCAGTTTTCTCACTCTTAACTTCGCATCGTTCAGCACATTGAAATCCAACTTGGCTCGTTTGACCCTGCCTTTATGCGGTGTGTCCACAGAATGCGGCGCGCAAGCCAGCAGAACATCCGCCATGATATTTGCCAGTTCGCGGACTGTCTTCTCGTCGAAGCCGCGCTGGGTGAGCCATTCCGTCCCCAAGCGAATGCCGGATGGATCGAGCGAATTCTTGTCGCCGGGAATCGTATTGCGATTAACGACAATGCCGACGATATCCAAAATGCGCGCGGCTTGATCGCCGGTGAGATGCGAACCATCGCCGCCTTTGATCGTTCTGCAATCTACATTCAGCATATGGCAGTTCGTTCCGCCGAACGGCACGCGTAATCCGCGCTTGGTGAATTGATCCGCCATGGCTTGTGCGTTTTTAACGGTTTGGATTTGGAGTTTCTTGAATTGCTTGGTCTGCGTCAGCTTGAAGGTCAGGGCAAGAGCCGCAAAGACATTGACGTGCGGTCCGCCTTGTTCGCCGGGGAACACCGCTTTATCAATTTTCTTCGCGACGTCTGCGTACGTGGTCATCAACACTGCGCCGCGCGGGCCGTCGAGACTCTTATGCGTGGTGGACATCACCACATGAGCATGTCCGATCGGCGAAGGCACGATGCCAGCGGCAACGAGTCCGCCGATGTGAGAAATGTCAGCGAGGAAGTACGCACCGACTTCATCGGCGATCTCGCGGAACTTCTTCCAATCCGGAACCCACGAATAGGATGAGTAACCGGCGATGATGAGTTTGGGTTTATTCTCCAAAGCCATTTTGCGAATGGCTTCGTAATCGAGACGTTCGTTCTCATCAATCGTGTAATGCACCGCCTTGAACCATTTGCCGGAGCGGTTGACCGATGAACCATGCGAGAGATGTCCGCCGTGCAGGAGGTTGAGTCCCATCACGGTATCACCGAGATTGAGGAGCGCTTGATAGACCGCATTATTGGCGGGCGCGCCGGAAAGCGCCTGCACGTTGACAAAGATTTGATCGGCTGTATAACCATTAGCGGCGAAGGTTTCTGCCGCGCGTCGGCGCGCCAACGACTCGACCACATCGGCATATTCCACGCCTTTGTAATAGCGCGGGTCGCCACTTCGTCGGTAATGACCCAAACGCGCCGGATAATCCAAAATTTCTTCTTCGGACATCCAGCGCATTTCTTCATCGGGATAGCCCTCCGCATAAATATTTTGGAAGGCAGAGGCAAGCGCTTCGCGCACGGCGTGAGGCGCTTGGCTTTCCGATGGAATCAAAATCAGTTTGCGGGCTTGGCGTTCCTGTTCCAGTTGCGTGAGTTCAAAAACATCGGGATCAAGTTCGGCAAGTTTGCCGCGAAAAAAAAAGTCAGTCATTATATTCTCCTTGATGGTCATGGAGGGATTCGGTTAATTGTCAGACCAATTGAATTGTAGGACGGGTGGGGAGAAGGGTCAAGTGAAAAATGTCCTATATAAAACAAAAGACTTCCAAAAGTCTAGAAGACTTTGGAAGTCGTATCAGTGTGGGCACCATGGAGACTCGCGAAGTCCCCGAAGGAGAAACCCACAACCTATACCAAGGAGAATCAAAAGTGGGCGCAAAGGAGACTCGCGAAGCGTAGCGAAGTCCTCGTAGAGGAAATCCCTGAGCTGGACTTTATCCAAAAATATTGCTAAAGAAATGCCCAATTTGCGGTTGAAGAGCGGTGTTTTGAGCGAGGCGGCGGTGATTTTCGCACATCACGGTGAATTGGTGAAGTTCGAAAATAGATTTCCGATGCGAACG
>DATCTP010000371.1:0-9718 GCA_036567885.1 Anaerolineales bacterium
GCCCGGAATTGCATATCCGCCCTTCCCAGGCATTTGCAGTAATTGGTCACATTGAACTCTCTGGAAAATTTGTGACAGTTGAGTCGCTTCCCACGGAAGGGTACTCCGACCCCGATGATATTATGTTTGCGGAGGTGCTCATTGTGTCCAATGCGAACGCACTCGTGACTGGCAACCTGCGGCATTACAATCCTCTCATCCGGAGGAAGATGCCTGTGCTTTCCCCTGTTCAGTTTCTAGAAAAATACTTTCCTGCACAGGGATGAATCAAGTCGCTTTCGGACGACCGCAAGAACAACAAAGCATTTGCATATGGCGAGGATGTTCGATGCGTATTTATACAGAATGGATTTACGGTGTCGCTTTCAAGCAGCGCTCTTGTTATGTGATCCGGCTTCTTGCTCTTGCAAGACGCCGGTCTTATATATAAAAATGGTCCGCATACCCACAAATCGCCCGCCGACTCATCCCGGCGAACTGCTTTTGGAAGAGTTTCTAAACCCGATATCGCTTACCCAGCGCGAGCTGGCTGATGCTATTCATGTTCCCTATCAGCGTATCAACGATATCGTAAATGGACGGAGGGGAATCACGCCAAGGACTGCCCTGCGTTTGGGAAAGTACTTCAATATGTCCGCGGATTTCTGGATGAACCTCCAGATCCGCTGGGATATGTATTTCGCTCAAAAAGATGAGGAATCAATCCTGAAAACGATTGAGCCGCTGCGCTCTGCACTTTGATACAGAATTGAAAAGAATGTTCATATAGGGACTTATTGCAAAAGTTCAGGCGTCTAAAAAGTAAAACATCCTTCCGAGGTTTTTAGCTGATAGACGCCTGATGTTATTCAGTGAGGATGGTCAGGAGTGTTTGAAACTCTGAAATTGACCCTCAATAAATTTAATTTAGGCAAGCCGCCATAGAAATTGCCTGGCTCTGGATCGTTTTTCCTTCATGATCAATTTGCCAATGTCGCGCACAGACTTCCTGGGCAAAAGCTTCTTGCGGTCGCGTGTGTAATCACAGATTCCAGATTCGTATTGCTGAATAAAACGAATTGCGCCTGCAGGTCCCAATTCACGGAGCAGGGCCTCAAAGCCAATGGTGCGGATCTTGTAAAGTGTAAGATTTTCAGTGGTCATTTCAAAACCTCTTCCAGCCATTTCACGGGTTGATGACAATAAAGGAAAATAGTTCCTTGTTTCGATTTGTGGCCTTTAGCAATAGATCATCAGTGGTAAGAAAGACATCCACGTTTTCCTGCCCGGCAGATGCCAGGTGGATAGCGTTATAGCTGTCAAATCCTGATTTCTCCAAGTTTTCTGCCTGGCAAATACGGACAAGCTCTTTCTGTGGGAGGGATTCGATAAATGTCATTCTAAAATCGATTATAACGCGGGTATTGGCAGTTCAGGCTTCGAGAGGAAACCGACTTGATTCGTTCAGATTCACGCTGAATGATTCTTTTATCTTGAAGGGTGATAATTTATATCTGACTCGCGTTTCAGATTCATCATGCTTCTGCTGAAGGCTTTGATATTGAAAAGACCGTTCGGCAACAATATAATCCTTTTAGATTATATAAACTTGGCTGGTTATGTAATGTAAAAAAATAAATCATGTACAATTTGGAATGGCAAATCACACATCATCGGGCTAGTTTGAATCTCAAACCCTTAAGGCTAGCCTAAAATTACGAGCTTTATGGTCACAGGTTGCGGGATCGGGGTTGTAGCTCATAATCCGGAGATGATCGGTTCATTTTTAACTCGCTGAATAAAATGTACCAGGAAGAAAATTGGTATAATGCTGTTACTCGGAATTCAATTTTCCGAACCAGAGAGCAGTCTTAAAAATCTACTGTAGCGCTCACGGCCCGTCTAAATGTCTGATTTCACGGCTACTAAAATTGGCCGTTCCGTGAAGTCTCCTCTTGAATTTTTCGTTTTGAAGTTCGGGTCCGTGAGGTCCCGAGTTCAAATCTCGGCGCCCCGACCTTTTTTGTAAGGACGTAGGCAAGCCCGAAGCCTGCGTCGCTTTTTTAAAGCGGGGTGGAACATGGCACAAATGGGTGAAGCTGTATACAATAAGAGTAATACCGGATATTAACTCGTTAGGGTCATTCTGCCTATCCATAACCTATTCGCGAGAACGTTGACAGACAACTGCCACTGCGGTATGACGGGATGTGAGTTCCGTTGGAGATGCAAAAAGGCTGTTATCTGGTGTCGTGTGGATAAATCGTGACTGACATCGCTTATGCCTTGTTGACATTAGGTAGTTCAGGTTTGTGGGGATTCGTCAGTGGATGGATTCTTTATTTTTATCTTCCTCCCAATAGCACGCCGCTCGTGCCTATTGCGTTGTACAGTGCTGTTATGCTTTTAAGCCGTGGCATCAACATTGCCGCCACTCTGCCGATCGGTTTCCTTTCAGATCAAACACATACACGTTGGGGACGGCGCACGCCATACATCTTTACAGCATCGTTGTTCATGCTTGGCGCGTTTGTGCTTTTATGGATGCCGCCTCATCAAAGCGAATCGCTGCCTAATCTTTTTTACCTCGCTGTCGTGATGGTCATTTTCAATACAGCATACAGCTTTCGCCAAATCCCCTACGAATCATTGCTCCCTGAATTCGCGCCTGAAGAAAAGCGCCGCGTCAATGTTGCAGGATGGAAAGCTGGCTTTCAACTGATTGGTGTGATCTTCGCAGGATTCGTTGGCCCGCTTATTGAAATACTGGGATTTCGAATTGCCGCGCTGATTTTTGCGGGAATTATGTTCCCGTTCTTTTTCCTTCCATTTTTCTTTATCCGCGAGAATCGGACTCCGCCGAAATCAGACAACGCGCCGATGAGCTTTTGGACTCACCTGAGGCTAACTCTTGCCAACCGCGCGTTCCTGATCTTTATCTCCGCATGGGCGTTATTTTGGATGTCATCTACCTTTATTCTGGAAACGATCCCTTACATTGCTACGCAAATTTGCCGCGGCACCGAAGCGGATACCGTTTACTTCTACATCCCGCCTATCATTGTTTCATTGCTTTGTTTCCCCATCGTCACGCGTCTTGCCAATCGTTATGGCAAGCGAATCGTTTTCCTCAGTTCATTACTATTCGGAGCTTTGATATTGCCTGGTTTATTTTTCATAAGTGATTCGATACCGGTCCCGCTACTTTGGCAAGGCATCATTTGGATTTGCCTGGAGGCAATGGCGCTTTCGGGCGCGCAAGTCCTTCCAAGTGCTATCGTGGCAGAATTTACAGATACTGACGCACAGACGACCGGCCAACGCCGCGAGGGATCGTATTATGCGACGCTGGGCCTGCTCGATCAGGCGTCGAGTGGACTGGCTTCTTCATTATTGCCGTTATTTCTTTTGCTCGGTCGCAGCAACGCCGATGCGCATGGTCCGCTAGGCGTGCGGCTTCTCGGCCTCGCTGGCGGACTTGCGATGTTTATTGCCTTCCTGATCTTTCGCAAATATAAATAATGGTGGAATTATTTTTTCAGATTCAGGCGGGATGTCAAATCTCGAAGCTGTGTAAAAGAGATCGGCTTGACCAGAACGAGGTCGGCCTGCTCACGGTACATGTCTCCCATGAGGGCATCCGCAGTTGCGATGATAACAGTGATATCCTTAAGCGACGCGTCAGAACGGATTTGTGAAAGGAGCACGGATCCATCCACATGTGGCAAATGCATATCGAGCACGACCAAGCTGGGATGGCTCTCCTTAAGCCTCGATTGGGCAATCAGACCATCCTGGATAATCTCCGTATCAAATCCTGCGGCCTTCGTAGCCTCGGCAAAAATATTTGCCAGATCAAAATTATCTTCAATAACTAGAGCAATATTACTCATGGACAGTCTCCTCTGCATCGAATGGAAAGATGATGGTAAACGAACTTCCATTCCCTTGCCGGCTTTTCACGGAAATTTTTCCCTGCATGAGATCAACCAGCTGCTTGACAATGGCAAGTCCCAAACCAATACCGCCATGTTGGCGTGTGGTTGTGCTATCCACTTGGCGGAACGTATCAAAGATGTACGGTATTTCCTCCTCAGGGATGCCCGCGCCAGTATCCCGCACTTCCATTCCCCAATGCGTTTGGTTGTTACGAAATAGATATATTTGAATTTCGCCATCGGTTGTGAATTTGACTGAATTATTAACAAGGTTGATTAAAACCTGTTGCAAACGATGCGAGTCACCTAAAAGACTCTCAGGCAATTCAGGATCAATCCTGCTGTTAAGTTTGAGATTCTTATCCGCTGTTATTTTATCCATTACTCCGTGAACGTTTTCAAGCAGTTCGGCGGGCTTGAAGGGCTCGACCCTGATCTTTAATTTACCTGCTTCAATCTGTGCCTGGTCAAGCAACTCGCTCACAATGCCCAACAGGTGCTGCGTATTCGACATAATCCTGTCTGTTGCGAGACTTTGCTTTTCGTTGATTGACCCAAATACCGCCTCTTTGAGCATTTCTGCATAGCCCAGGATCGCATTGAGAGGTGTGCGAAGTTCATGTGAAACAACCGCCACGAACGTGCTCTTCATTCGTTCAACTTCTGCTTCACGGGTAAAATCCCGAAAAACGGCAACTGTTCCAATATTCTCGCCTGCTGTATCAAAAACCTGGGCCGCGTTTACAGAGAGAGTCTTCTTTCCCCATTCCAAACGAAGACTTTCGCCTATTGGCCCAGGGTTCTCAAGGAGTGCTTGGAATCTTTCCTGACCATTGATTGTAATCTGTTCATTGTTTAACAGTTCATCCAACCTTTTGCCGGTAATCCCGCCAAAAGGTATATCCATTAAATTGACAAGAGCTGGGTTGGCAAGGATAGCCCTCCGGTTGTTATCAAAAACGATTACGCCATCGGCAATCGAATTCAGGATAGCCTCGCTCCGCCCTGCCTCGATTCGTTCACGAGTCAGCGATTCAGCCAGGGCTTGAGTTCGCTCGGCCACGAGCCGATCAAGATTGGCGTTGACTGTACGCTGATCTTTCAGTGCCTGTTCGAGGCCACGCGCTGAAAGCCATGAGACAAGCGCAAGCATAAAAAAGCCAATGATGGCAGGTACGTTCGGAACAATGGATGCAGAATTCGCCAACCATATGATAATCCCGCTGCCTATGGCCGCGAAGATAAAACTTGCGGAGGGAAAGAGAATAAGACTTGAGATCACAATGGGAAAAGTATAAACAAAGAGCGAGCGCCCATTGGCTAATTGGTCAGGAGTATCACTGAACGAAAAGGCGGCCGTTAAAAGCAAAAGAAAAAGGAAGGCGGCCCAGCGTCCTGAATGGCGATTGATGTAATAAAGAATCGCTATTCCAACCATAATGACAGCTGCCGTAGGTAAAAGTAATTGGCTTCCCGCGCCGCCTAGACTCTTCAATGTAAAGGCATCGCCAATGACTACCAACGCACCAACCAGTCCTGAAACGAACATGCCCAACATGAGGACGTTGAGCAACCTCCGGCGACGAGCATCGTCAGGGTCACGGGCTTGGATGGTTAAGATTCGATCTAGAAATTCACCGACTGCTTTCATGATGCTATGCTGCCTCTGCCAGCAAAAGAGCACTTACAATAGCAGAACGAACAACAAGCTCAGGAGAATACAAACCTTTGCCAATCCAGAGCGGAGGATAAGGAGGGTCTATATTATCTTTGAGCCATGTTCGTGCCTTTTGAATGACACCTTTAGAAATACGACCGTCGTTTTGCTGCCAAACACGAAGAGCTTGGATGCAATAAGCGGTTTCCTCGGCCGTTGGGGATTGAATGCCCCAGGAACCGTCATTGTTTTGAGTATCTATTATCCATTGGATAGATGGCTCGATCAGATCATCTGCAAACCCGGCACAAGCAATTACAGCATGTGCAGTTGTGTAATAGGGGGTGAGATTCCATTTGTCAAGCCAATAAGTATCAGCCACTTGCGATTTTTTCAGATAATTCAGAATCTTTTGGACAGAGTGTGAATCGATTTTTATTTCTGCCTTCCGTAAAGCCCCTAGTGCATGGATGTTTACACTGTTCGAGCTATTGGCTTCTAGATGATAGGTACGAAAGTGATCGTTTTCCTCAAAGGTAAGCACGGTCTCGATATCAGGCTGCTGGCCAAAGCGTGCCAACAGCTCGTAGACAAAGGAAGTATCGTCTCCATCAGGAATACTATACCCGCTAGAAAGCCCGATTCCTTTTCCATTCAGCCATCCGCTTCTTAGAAAATCTATCACCGGGCTAAACATGGCTTTCATTCGGTCATCCCAATCGTTGACCAATGAAAAGTTCCACAGGACCCAGCCTGCCTCAAATACGTCAAACGGGATCAAGTCCGGCGCGCCACCACGGTGATCGGCAATGTTTCGCAGGTAACTGAGCGCATTTGCATCACCCTGATTAACATACAAAGCGTAATAGGCACTTGCCGATGGACTATGCCCCACTGAACCGTTGCTTTCTTGGAGGTTTTCAGTATCCAGCATGTGCTGTCCATCAATGCCGGCCATTTCTGCCGAAAAGGCCGCAGTGATATTTCGATTGATCATTTTACCCTTGAGCAAACTGAGTTTCTTTTTTCGTAATTGGCCAAATTGGCCGAGTAGGGTTTCCCCCTGCTGTCGAATAATTCCAAGTTGTTCTGCTTCTGCGATCAAAGTCGGAACAATCATTTCAAAACCGACTGTTGCGCCATTCAGATCAGCAGGCAACCCTTCGTTGGCACCCTCAATAACTTTCTCCAAAGCCAATAATCCGCGTTCAACTTGGAGTTTATCGTGCGCGCGGCGTCCGGTTCGCGTTAAAGCAATCATAGCCGCCAGGGTGCTGATCACACGATCGTGGTAATAAAAAGGCTTTTCTGCGCCCCAAGAGCCATCCGACAATTGATGTTCGCAAAGCCAAGCTATGGCTCGATTGCTCAATTCCCGGTCAACCTCACCAAGTCGGGCAAGCCAGGCAGTATCGTAAGCGACATCCGACATTTTGCCTGGACCAATATCATTAATTATTTGTTGTACCAACTCGCGCATATTATTCCTTTACGGTAGTTGTGGTACCCAAATCCCATGAATGAGATCGCCGGTACCGACGGTATAACCAAGGTATTTTGTGTATAGATTGCGCAAATCATGCAATTCTTGCGCAGAAAACTTTGTGTAGTCTGGCTCGGATGCCCTTCGAGTATAGAGATGATCGTATAAAATTCGTCGCAGTTGTTCCTGATTCATATACGGCGAAGGGCTGATCGTGAAATACAAATCCTCCTCGCCGGTCGCGATCAGCGGCATATCAAAAGCGCTGAGCCGATCAAAGCCAATGAACAGGTTGACCGGCTCCACATATTCCCCATAATACATTTCGATCAGTTCGCGCTTATTAGGCACGCGGCTCTGCTGTTGAAAATACTTCGCTGAGAATTCGGCAACGGCCTGCGTGGCGTCATTGCCAAAGATGCCAAAGAACAAACGATAGCGTTTGTGGCTGCGCATCCGCTCGGTGGCGGAATCAAATAAGTCGGAAAGATAATCTAACTTGGTCCCGCGCAGGAACCGACGATGATCGCCGTAAAAGTGTACACGGATATCATAATCGTCATAGAAATCCAGGAACGCGGAATAGTTGGCCAATCGCGCAAGCCCTTCCGCGCCTACTCGTTGGACATATTCATCGCTGCGCAAAAGGAGATCGGGACCAAACGCGGGTGTGACCAAGGTGTCAATGCCATGCTCGAAAAACAACCTGTACAAACCAATGTGGTTTTGGGCCGCTATATCCATATAGGCTTCGATTGGATCGCCCTCAATGTCTTTGGCATGTTCCAGTGCAAACCATCGACGCGTACCATTGATCGGAAAAACGCATACTTTCGGTCCACTCTCGCGAACGAGGCGGGCAACTTCTTCAGTAGGTAATCTCAAAAAATCATTAAGTTCTATCATTGTCAACTCATCATCCATGACGCCAGACGCGTCACGCCTTTGGACAATGGGCCGGCTCCTGTTAAAATAACATGGTTGTTATCTTCGAGCTTAAACCCTAACCTGCGCTTAACATCGTAGGCTCCACTTCCCAACCGGATGGCTTTCATGCGGTGTTCAAGTGCATCCTGAATCGTAGCGTAAATTAGCAGGAAATATGCATATGGGATATCTTCTGCTAAGCCAAGTGCAGTTGCCAATAGCGTATCATTATCCCGGACGAGCGCACCGCAGCCAACCAGTGCGTTGCCGCGCCGAACCTCCAGCCAGGTGGAGTCGATCATTTGGAGATTTTCCAACATACCGCGCATCCACGGATTGGGAGTAGAACCGAATTTCCGAGACACATTCCGGATCAATCGCAACGCCTCTTCAACATCCGCGACAGTGCTGCGCCGACTCAATTTCAAGCCAAGTTCTTCTGCTTTATGCAACGTTCGTTTGTAGTGTTGGCGATCCTTTTTGTTTCCAGCATCAAGATATGAATCAAAATCTTGCCACGTAAGATTCATGATTGTGCCGGGATCGGCGACAATCACCTCCTTGAAATGTTCAGGCCAGGCATTTTCGATTGCGTTCATAAAATCAAAAAGAAGAAAAGAGGCATGCTGACGTTTTAACTCGTCTTGTGCGGCCATCTGTAGCAAGCGCTTGGATTCTTGATCGAGGTTGTCTGCAAGGATCAAACCATTTGAGTCGGAGAGAGGCGAGCGGCAAATCAAAAGAGGATGATTCTGCAAAAAATAGCGGAAACCGACTCGAAGTCCGATAGGAAGCGGAAGAGGTTCGTTTTGTATCAACCAAAGCGTTGCGCGCGCTACGAGTCTGTCTCCATTGCGGACGAGGAGTATGGTTAGCGGACAATCACCCATGACGCGTTCACCAAACTGGTACCAGCGATAACTTTGGAAAGCCCGCCCGGCACTAAAAGAATCCCATTTTACAGGATCAAAATCATGAAGCGAACGCACAATTTCTACTATCAAGTCTGGCATAGACGAATTGTAAATGAAACTCTCCTTGTTCAGGATTACAAAATTGTCAAGCTTGGTTGCACTGTTTCAATCCGTTTCGGCGACTCGAAATTGTCCTTGTACTGGGGGATTTTGGCTGGCGTAGCTGGTGGATCGATCTACAATGTGGAATTATTGGTAAAAGAGAATCTGCTATAGCCCTTGACACATCATGAATCATTATGATATAAACCGCCGCTAACAATCAAATACTCGCTCTTATCCAGAGAGGCTGAGGGAACGGCCCGATGACGCCTCGGCAACCTGACGCAAGTCAAGGTGCCAACTCCGACAGCGAATAGCATCTGCTATTCGATCACTGGAAGATGAGAGGATGGTATACGCGTGTACCTCTTCTTGGCTTTCAGAAGAGGTATTTTATTTTTATCCCTAAAGGGATGATATCTCTTCTGAAGGGCGGGTAAATTTAAATAAGGAGAGAAAACTTAATGTCTACATCTATTGTTCGCCAATATGGTTTCGCTACCCGTCAGTTACACGCGGGATATAGCCCCGATCCAACTACGGGAAGCCGCGCCGTGCCGTTGTATCAAACCACAAGCTATCAATTTAAAAGCACGGAACACGCCGCGAATTTATTCGCGCTCAAAGAGTTGGGAAATATTTATACCCGTATCATGAACCCAACCACCGATGTGTTGGAACAACGTCTCGCTTCGTTGGAGGGCGGCGTGGCGGCGTT
>DATCTP010000372.1:0-2619 GCA_036567885.1 Anaerolineales bacterium
TTCTTTTCCCGGACCTGAAAGTGCGCGGCGTTATCTTGACCATGTTCGACCCTCGCACGAATCTCTCGACCGATGTCGTCAAGGAAGTCAATAAACATTTTCCGAATCAGGTTTTCAAAGCGGTCGTGCCGCGTTCCATTCGTCTCGCCGAAGCGCCTTCGTATGGATTGCCCATTTCGGCATACGCGCCCTCTTCGGTCGGCGCGCAGGCGTATGAAGCGGTGACCAAAGAATTGTTAAAAGGCGATGGCGCAAAGATATCGCATTGATTGAAAAGATAAGGAGTTATTGATGCCTCAACGTAGCGGTCTCGGTAAAGGACTCGATGCTCTCATCCCCGGCGGTGGAAATGTTTCCGGTGATGGCGGCGTGGCACAGGTTGCGATCAGTTCGATCCAACGCAACCCGCGTCAGCCGCGCCAGGCTTTCAAGGAGGATGAACTCGAAGAGTTGGCGGCATCCATTCGCGAACATGGCGTGATCCAGCCGCTGATCGTGGCTCCTGCGATGAATGGCATGTACACATTGATTGCGGGCGAGCGCCGTCTGCAAGCCTCGCGCCGCGCCGGATTGCGGAATGTGCCGGTTGTGATTCGCAACGCCACCGACCAGCAACTACTTGAATTAGCTTTGATTGAAAACGTCCAACGCGCCGATTTGAATCCAATTGAAGAAGCCGAGGCATTTCACCATCTCATCAAAGAGTTTGGACTTTCGCAAGAATCGGTTGCAACGCGCGTGGGCAAGAGCCGCGTAGCGGTGACCAATACGCTTCGTCTATTGGACGCGACTTCGACGGTCAAACAGGCGCTAGTGGATGGAAAGATCACGGAGGGTCATGCGCGCGCCCTGCTGGCATTGCATTCTGCCAAAGCGCAGGAAGCCGCGTTGCGTTCAATCGTTAATTTGGATTTAAGCGTCCGGCAAGCGGAGCAGTTGGCGCGCAAGCTCGGAGGTGTAAAACCGGTCTCGAAAAAGAAAGCCGGTCGAAATCCAAATGTGAGCGACATCGAGCGGCGTCTGCGCTCCAGCCTCGGGACGAAAGTCTCGCTGAAGCATGGCAAGAAAGGCGGCGCGCTCACCATCTATTATTATTCGGATGAAGAATTGGATGCGCTGCTGGAAAAGATATTATGAAACTTTTGCATCACGCTCGGATCTATACGCTTGATAAATCAAAGCCCATTGCATCGGCGATTGCAATTGATCACGGTGAGGTTATTGCCGTTGGCGGCGATGAATTATTATCTGCGTTTGAGCGCGCCGAAAAGCAAAATATGGAAGGCAAAGTCATTTTGCCAGGACTCACGGATGCTCATTTGCATATCCAGTATTATGCGCTGGCGTTGGAAAAAATTGATTGCGAAACCGATACGCTTGAAGAATGTCTGCGGCGCGTGGCGGAGCGCGTTCAAAAAGCCAAACCCGGAGAATGGATTCTTGGTCACGGTTGGAATCAAAATCTATGGCGCGGCTGGCCTTCCGCATCCGATCTCGACCAGATCGCGCCGAACCATCCGGTTTATCTAACTGCCAAGTCATTGCATGCGGCGTGGGCAAACAGCGCCGCAATGAAGCTGGCAAACATCACTCCGTCCACGCCCGATCCCAAAGATGGACAAATCCAACGCGATGCCAAAGGCGAGCCAACCGGTATTCTGTTCGAGAATGCCATGCAGTTAATTGACAATATTGTGCCTGCGCCAAACACCGAAGGATTGGCTCGTACCATAGAAAAGGCACAATCTATTTTGTGGAAGATGGGATTGACCGGCATTCATGATTTTGACCGCCGCGAAAGTTTCATGGCATTGCAACAACTCCATGCAGATGGAAAATTGAAGTTACGCGTCACAAAGAGTATTCCCGTTGAACTTCTCGACCACGCTTATGAACTTGGACTTCGCACCGGCTTCGGCGACGACTGGCTTCGCATCGGTTCGGTCAAAGTCTTTATGGACGGCGCACTCGGTCCGCGCACGGCGGCGATGTTTGATCCATACTTGAAAGAACCGCAAAATCGCGGCGTTTTAAATTTAGATGGCGAGGAACTCTTTGAAATAGGTCGCCATGCCGCGGATGTTGGGCTTGGTATGACTGTTCATGCCATCGGTGACCGCGCCAATCACGAAGTGCTGAACGCCTATGAACAGATGCGCGCCTACGAAAAGAAAAAAGGATTGCCCGCTTTGCGTCACCGCATCGAGCACGTGCAGGTTCTTCATCCGGATGACGCGCCGCGTCTTGCCGCGCTGGATGTGGTCGCCTCGATGCAGCCGATCCACGCCACTTCCGATATGCGGATGGCGGATAAATATTGGGGCGAGCGTTCCGCTCTGGCGTACGCGTGGCGGACCCAACTGGATGCGGGTGCGCATCTCGCGTTCGGTTCGGATGCGCCGGTCGAGTCGCCTAATCCGTTCTGGGGAATCCATGCCGCGGTCACGCGCCGACGCGCAGACGGCTCGCCCAATCCCAATGGCTGGTATCCCGAACAACGCCTGACGATGCAGGAAGCCATCGAGGGTTTTACAACCGGCGCGGCATATGCGGCCTATGCCGAAAACCGTGTCGGGAAATTGGCGAAAGGTTTTTTGGCGGACCTGATCGTTCTGGAAA
>DATCTP010000373.1:0-5725 GCA_036567885.1 Anaerolineales bacterium
GTTCAGATAGCTGATGCCGTTATCCAACACATCCTGCGAAACCGGATAGCCGGAATCCTTGGCTTCCTCCAAACCCAAGACGACATAGGCGCTGGTCTGCGGATCGCTGGTGGCGCCGTCCCACCAATTCCAGCCGCCATCCGATAATTGCTTGGAGTAGATTCTTTGCAAAGCAGAATTCACTTGAGTATCAAGCTCGCTTTGCAAACTCGAATTGGATGCGCCTGCCAGTTTCAGCGCACGCGTCGTGACCACGTTCGGCAGGAAACTCGAAATGGTTTGTTCCATGCAATAGTAGGAATAATCTTGCAGATACGTGAGGCTGTCCTGCATCGAAGCGGCGAGCGACGGCGAAATTTGCACCGAGACGTTCGCGTCGGTGTAATCGTGATTCGATGGAAGCAGAATTGACTCGGTCAGCGAGTTCGCCGATGAAATAATTCCCGCCGTGCCGACCGGTTCGGTAACGGTGTACGTGTAAACCGGAATGCCTTGCCCCGATAACGTGCCAAGCGCGGGTTTGCTCGAATCGGTAAACGAGCCGCTCACGGCTTGCGCGGTCAAATCCACGCGTGTAGCATCTGGACTTACATTCAAATCCCATGTGACGTACGCTTGATTCTTGGCGGCGACATCCACCGTTTGCGCGGCGGGCGTGATCAACTGGACTCCCTGCGCCTCGAGTGAAACATTGACTTTGAGCGGATCGGCGCCATTGTTGTGAATCACCGCCCCGATGCGCGCCTGATCTCCGGCGACGAAGAAGCGCGGCGTTTGCAATTCCACGAAGAGCGGCTTGGTGCTGACCAATTCATTCGTGGCTTGTCCCACACGGCCATCTACCGTTGCGGCGCGCGCATCCGCCACCCAGGTGGTCAAATTCTGCGGCAGTTTCACCGTCACCTGTGCCTGACCATTCGTGTCGGTCGTGACCTGTGCTTGGAAGAAAGCCGTATCCTTGAAGTCTTGCCGCACGGTGATGATGCCGAGGCTGCTACCGTTCCCGCCTCCGCCGCCCGCACCGCCGCCGGTTGGAATGCTCTGACGATATAGCGCGTTGAAATCATCGGCGCTGGAGACGAGTCCAAGCGCGGTCTGCACGCCGAGTCCTTGATCGGGATAAAAGGCTTTCAGAATAGGTTGTGAATTCGACGGCGCTAATGCCAGCACTGCTTTATCCACCACCGCCAGCGACACATCCGCGGCAACTGGTTTGCCGCTTTGATCTTTGGTTGTAATCGTATAAATCACATTATCATTCGGTCCTGCGGTTTGCTTATCGGTTGTGACGCTGACATTGAGCGTTTGTTGACTCGTATCCACATTGATACGCGTCATGCCGATCTTGAAATCCGGCGCGGAGTTTGTAGATGGGTCAGCGCCTTTTACCACCACCACCGACACATACGCCATCGGAGCCATATCGCTGGTGATCGGTAATTTGTAAATGGTGCTATTGCCGGTCAGCAAAACCACGTCTTGCTTGTAAATGTGTCCGCGCTCGTAGGTGACCAACGCATACACATTGCCTTGGAACGGCTGCGCGATCAAAAGCTCGGCGGTATCACCGGGTGAATATATATTTTTATCCGCCACCAAATTGAAGGTGCGATCATTCGTCTGCCGCCAGGCAATATATTGATCGCTCGAAACCCAGGTGTACGCCGAAGCTTGTTGCTGGTTGCCTTTGGCGTCAGTCACGATCACAGTCGCTTTGTAGACTCCGCCTGCGGGCGGGATGAACGAGACGCTGGCTTTGCCGTCCGCATCCGTTGTGACTTTCTTTTGGTCAACCGGAATGTCTTTGACTGTTGTGACCCAACTCAATTGTCCTTGTGAATCCTGCTTCTGGACGCTGAGCCACTGCCGTTCCACGAATTTGACCGTGACATTCTGCCCCGCTACCGGCTTTGAATTCCAATCCAAGACCACCGCCTCGAACTGTTGCGCTTCGCCCTGCTTGCCCACGTAACTCACCGAGCGGATGCCGCCATATAGTTCGCTTTGATGAACGATCACGCTTGTGCTTCCGCTGACCACATCACCAGCCACATCGGTGACGTTCGCATTCAACGTCACTTGCTGATCAGTTTTCGTTTCGCCTAAATCCAAAGCTTGGGAAAGATCGAGGTGACCATTGGCATCGGTCGTATCGTTTCCCTGTTGGAGCGTCCCGCCTTGACCCGCCGGTTGCGGCTGCAAATAATATTGATCCTGATCCCAATCTATAAAATTGAACTGGCTATATTTCGGGTCGGGTGTAAATGTGTAAGGCACGGCTTGAGTAAACCAATCCACATTGGCGTTACCCACATTGCCGCCGGAATAATAGGTTGCATCCAAACCAAAATTGACTTTATCGCCGTTCAGAACATCCGCTTTATCGGATGAAATGTTGACTTGGAATTGCGGCTTCTTATAATCCGCAACGCGAAAATCTAAAGTGCCAAACGGATCATCCGATGGCGATTTGCGAACCGAAATGGTGTATGTTCCCAACGCGGCATCGCTTCCCAGTTTAAAGTCATCGTTGATGTTTCCCAACTGCGAGAGCGGTAAATTCTTTGCATAAACTTGCTGGCCCGCTTCTTCAATCGTCACATAAACTTGGGTGTCTTTGACCAAGCTGTAATGCAGGTCATCGTTCTGCCGCACCAGACCTTTGAAATACACATCCTGTCCGGGACGATAAATGGGGCGGTCGGTATAGAGATAAACAAATGGTGCATTGGTGTTGCCGTAGAAATTTTCAGCGATGCCCAAATCTCCGGTCCATACGCCGCTGCCCCAGTCGGTGGAAACGAACGCCAGATGATTTGTGCCGTCGACGCGCGCATAAACCGGCGAGTTGATTCCTTTTAGATAAACCAAACCATTCTGATCGGTGGATGTTGTCGCGCCAACTTGATTCAAATCTTTGTCGTAAAACATCACCGGCACATTGGCTTGCGGCGCGCCGCTTTCGAGATCGGTGACCCACGCCAAGCCTTCCGTGGAGGTGGCTTTGAGCGTGATGTTATCCGTCGCGACGATGAACACAAACGCCTGATAGAAATTGGTTGTGTAATTCAGCGGCGAGCCTTTCACGCCGATGAAATAATATCCCGGCGCGAGCGCGTTTCCTTTTTGATCTTGCAGTTTGAGATCGAGCCGGTTGGTTTGATTGCGCGGCACATTCGTATCCGGATTCCATTGGCGGATGGGCGCCGTTTGCGGAGAGAAATTGGTCGCCGAGGTTCCGCCTTTGCTATCGCCATTGCTGTTCAATAATAGTTTGCTGAATTCATCGAACTTCAAGGAATATAAAGAAACCGTAACCGAATCCAGATTCATGTGCTCGAAGAAAATATCCTGCTGACCTTTGGCGCGATACACCAGCGGCGTCCACGGTACCACGAGACGTGCATACGGATCCATGTCCGCGGTTTTGAACGTAAATGAATCTTCATTGTTGATGGTATTGCCGTAAATATCCGTCATGCCGGGCAGGATGCGCACGATGTAATTGGTTCCAGCCTCCAAGCCGTACGTGTTGTAGGTATTATCGTAATCGTTGTAATACCACTGCAACGCAGTCGTGGGCGCGGGAGAAACAACCACTTTTCCTTTTAAACTATTTAAGCGCATCGGTGATGCAAATTGAATCGTAAGTGAACCGTCGTAACTGGTTTGCACCGAATTCGGTTCAGGCGTCACCTTGACGATGCTCGGCAAAGGGACCGTACTAAAGCTCACCGACAATCCATCTTTGAGACTTCCGCCGTCTTGTGCAAGCGCGGCACTGGTGATCTGCAAATGATAATAGCTGGCGATCTGATAACGTCCGTTCGGCTGGAGCGTCAACTCGGTGAAATCTTTATTCCAGCTGAAATCAAGGTTCGCAGATTTTCCGGTTTCACGATCGGTGACCGTGGTTGCTTGCGCCACGCTATCGGCATTCATCGGTTGAAGGAAAGTAATGATGAATGCCTGATCCAGCAAAACATTTTGGACGTTATCCAACGGCGGATTCTGCGCGCCGTTTTTCAAAGCGAAACTGGCAACGGCAGGTGCGCGCGTAGTGAATTGCGAGACATATGATTGTTCCAACGCGTCGCCATTCGTGTCCTTCAATCCGGCTCCCACACGGACCGTGTAACGGATTCCGCTGGTCAGGGCTTGATCCGGCTGAAACACATACACCGATGAATTGACCCATTGTCCCGTTCCTTTCGTCGGCGGCGAGAGTTCAATCGGCTGTGGCAAATTATTTTGCTCTTCCTGGATCGTAAGCGGAACCACGGGATGATTAAAAATCACGGTGATGTTGGTCGTCGGATCAGCATCTACTGCATCGGCAATTGGAAAGACTTGTCCTACTTTCAAGCCTTCCACGGTTGTAAAACTCAGTTGGATATTTTCTTTTGGGGATGTGCCGTCCAGCGCGGTGGTGGATGCCGAAAAGACAGCTTGATACGTTGAGGCAGGATCGAGCTTGGATGCTGGGGTGAACTCAAAGGTTCGGGCGCCGCGCCAAGCCGATAAACCGGCAACCGCTTGACCGTCGGGACCGAGAAGCGAAAACGCTTTGCTGGTTTTTTCTTGATTCATGTCGCGGTCGAACGTGAATTGAATCGTCGGAGATAAACCCAATCGTTCGCCCGTCGTCGGATTTTGCGCGGCGATTTGCGGTCCCGTTTGATTAGGCGTTACCTGCACCGATAGATTTTCGGGCGCTTGGACGCCGGAAGGTTTTGAAATAGAAAGAACAAACACGAAGAGTAGAACGATGCCAGCTAATAGGATCCAATGTAGATTCTTTTTCATAGGGGCCCCGGCTTAAACAAAAACATACTGGATTTTGAAACTTGCCTAAACCAGTATGCCTTTTGTTCGTGGAGATGTCAAGTGATGGATGAGAATCTGTTGTTTGTTGTTGACTGTATTTGTCCGTAAAGAGAAATTAGAGGTCGCGTTTCTCAAACGTGCGGATTGCTAAAATCAATGTCACGATCAGGTAAACCACTGTGTAAATGACCATCAATGGGCTGGGCACGGAGACTGTCCCGAATGGCGACATCCCCAAGACTCCGGCAAGCGGCGTTTGCATTTCAAATGCGGCTCTGTGCCACAAGGATTCACTTGGGATAATCAGGCTGGCGATAATTCCAACTTTGATCGCCGTCTCGTTTTGAAGAATGGCGCCGAATTGCTCGATCCAGCCGCCGATAAACGCCAGGCCGTATAAACCGAATACAATCCCGCCGGTGGCTAACGCGGAGAACGCGCTCGAACACGCCATGGAGATGGTCATAATCAATAACGCTTCGAAGTAGATGAGACTAAGACCGGCCGCTAAATGATTGGGAGTATATCCGGCTTGGATGAATACGCTCAGGACGATGCCGCCTGCCATCAACAATAAATACATTCCTAATAGAAACGCAAAGCCCAGCCATTTGCCGAGCACGATTTCCATCCTGCGAATGGGTTTGGTGACAATCGTTTGGATCGTTCCCGAATTGATTTCGCCCGAAAGCGTGTCTGCGGCGAGTAGAGCCGCCATCGCGATCGAAAGAAATGTTGCAGCATATAAACCCATCAGCATTAACGTGTTTGCGCCTTCAATGTTTGCGACATTGGCTACGGCGGCTTGCGGCGCGCCAGTCGAAATAGCCGCCGCGGTTTTGATGATCTGGCCGAAGATGAAATGGAACCCAATCGAGTAGATAATCAGGAAACACAA
>DATCTP010000374.1:0-4849 GCA_036567885.1 Anaerolineales bacterium
ATTTCAATTCCAAAGCCGCCGCCGAAGCCGGAGTGGGACCGAAAGTTCTTTATCATTTTCCTGATTATCAAGCCATGGTTTTGGAATTCATTGACGGCAAAACCATGTCGAAGGAATCCTTGAACGCGCCGGGCATGCCGACACGAATGGCGCAAGCGATCAAAAAACTTCATGCCGGTCCCAGCTTCTTCTCGGACTTCAACATGTTCCGCCTCACGGAATATTATCTCAAGATTTGCCGCGACCGCTCGATCCCCATGCCGGATGGTTATCTGGATCGACTGCCTGTGGTAGGGCAAATCGAAAAAGCCATGTCGGTCCATCCGTTGCCCACCGTTCCATGCAACAACGATTTGCTCGCTGAGAATTATATAGATGATGGAAAAATGTTGCGCCTCATTGACTACGAATACAGCGGCAACAACGATCCATGTTTTGAATTGGGAAATACATGCCAGGAAATGCAATTTGACGATCAGCGAATCAGCGAGGTTTGTTCTGCCTATTTCGGTTCGGCAGCATCGGATAAAATCGCGCGTATGAAATTGAACATGATCATGTCGGATGTGGGCTGGGGCTTATGGGCGGCAATTCAGGCTAAAATATCGAAGATTGATTTTGATTTCTGGGGCTGGGCGGTCGAGCGCTGGGACAGGGCTGTAGAGAAGATGGATTCGAAAGATTTCGATGGTTGGCTAAAAGATGTTTAGAGATTGTGATTCCAAAAAAGAAAAGGTGAAGCAATGAAAGATCAGGCACAAATTGTCATTGTGGGTGGGGGAATCGTCGGGGCGCAGATCGCGTACCATCTCGCAAAGATGGGGCGGAAGGATATTGTGCTCGTGGAAAAAGGCGAGATCGCCAGCGGCGAATCGTCTCATGCCGCGGGGCTGGTGACTCAATTTGCAACGGCACAAACCATGTTGAAGTTCCGCATGTACAGCATCGAACTCTATAGCGAGCTTGGACTCTTCGATCACGTTGGAAGCCTGCGCGTTGCATCCACGAAAGAATCGCTTTTGGATCTGGAACGAGGCGTCAGCCGCGCTAAAGCATTGGGATTGGAATGCGAAGTCATCGGTCCGGATGAAGCGATGAAGCATATGCCGCAGATCACGAAGAAAGAACTTTATGGCGCAATCTATCTTCCACGCGATGGACAGCTTGATCCATATACAACCACGACCAGCATGGTCAAGTTCGCAAGAGATTTGGGCGTAACGGTTTATACGAACACGCGCGTGACCGGCATCGAACTTTCGCCCAAGGGCGAAGTGACTGCCGTCGTTACAGATCAAGGCAAGATCAAAACTGAACTCGTGGTCAACGCGGCGGGACTTTGGGCGCCGCGCATCGCCGCGATGGCGGGTCTGCATTTCCCAACCACGCCGGTGGATCATCAACATATTGCGTTGAAGGCTGTTCCCGGGCATGAATTCAATTCAAAGACGCCATGTCTACGTGATCCTGAAAACTTAGTGTACATGCGCCAGGAACAAGGTGGCCTGGTGATCGGCGGCTACGAACCGAATCCGCTGGCGCGCTGGATTGACGGTGTGCCGTGGGAACATGGTAACGCGACCCTGCCAGCCGATATGGAGCGCTTTGAGCAATTGCTCGAAGGCGCGATCCGACGTTTGCCGTTCCTGGATCAAGCGGGCATCATCACGTTGGTTTGTCATCCCGGCGCGTACACACCCGATTGCCAACCGATCCTCGGACCGATGGCTGGCGTGCGCGGCATGTGGATGGCAGCGGGATTTTCTCTTAACGGTTACGGCGGCGCGGGCGGCGTGGGCAAGTTGATGGCGGAATGGATCATCGGCGGCGAACCGACCATGGATGTGTATGCCTATAAAGCCACGCGCTTTAGCAATTACTATGACGATCCGCAATATGCTTGCGAGCGGACGCGCGAGAGCGTGAAGTATTATTATCGCCTGCGCTTCCCGAACGATGAGCTTGAATGGGCGCGTCCGCATCGCATCAGCCCGGTATATCATCGTGAGTTGGAAATGGGCGCGGTCTTCGGCGAGAAGTTTGGTTGGGAACGCGTCAATTACTATGATCCGGGCAAACCGTCGCGGCGCATGGGTGAGGATCAACGCGCTTGGGGAGGCTGGATCAAGCCGCCGTACTTCGACCGCATTGGAAAGGAACACATTGCCACGCGTGAACGCGTCTGTCTTTATGATTTGACTCCGTTCAGCAAGATCGAAGTCACCGGTCCTGGTGCGTTACCGTTATTGAATCGCGTGGCCGATAGTGAAATGGATAAACCAATTGGTTCAGCCACGTATACGCAGTTCTGCAACACGAACGGCGGCGTGGAAGCCGATGTGACCGTGACGCGTCTTGGCAAAGATCGTTTTTGGGTCATCACGGGCGCGGCGTTCATCGGTAACGATCGCTCGTGGCTCGAAATGCACGTGGATGAAAAGGATGGCGAAGTTGTCATTCGCGATATCAGCGAAGAATGGGCGTGCCTCCCGATTTGGGGCCCGAAGGCACGCGAAGTGCTGCACAAGATCACACGCGATGACATCTCGAATGAAGCGCATCCGTATTTGATGACGAAGCAAATCACCATCAACGGTGCCAAGGTTTACGCTCAACGCGTCAGCTACGCGGGCGAACTTGGCTGGGAACTTTACATTCCATATAATCGCGCCACGATGGTTTGGGATATGCTCCTCGAAGCGGGCAAAGAATTGGGTATTGAAGTCGGCGGCTATAAAGTTCTCGATGCGCTCCGTCTCGAAAAAGGCTATCGCTATTACACAGCCGATGTCACGCAACTCGAAACGCCGTATGAAGGCGGTCTCGGTTTCTGCGTTGATCTCAACAAAAAAGATTTCATCGGCAAAGCCGCGCTCGCCAAACAGAAAGCCGAAGGCATCAAGCGCAAACTCTGCACACTGGTCGTGGACGGCGACGAGTTCACGCAAATCTACGGCGGCGAAGCGGTGTATCACGAAGGAAAAGTTTTGAGCCGAGTGCGAAGCGGCGGATACGGATACACGGTCAAGAAAAATATTTTATACGCGTATCTTCCCATCGAACTCGCCAAAGCTGGCAACCGCTTCGAACTCGACTTGATCGAGGGCCGCCGTTATGGAGAAGTGACCGCCACCGTTTTGTTTGATCCCAAAGGGGAGCGCCTGCACGCGTGACACGCCAACTCTATTTATTAGTTGAAAGGAAGATCAAAGAATGTTGTTTCTGAACGCGAACGAATTATTGGAGGTCAAAAATTTATTGGAATCCCGCCAGCCCAACCATGGACTTCCGCGGCCGTTCTACCACGATGATCTGCTTTACCGCGCCGAGATGGAATTCGTCTGGCGTCAAGGTTGGCTCTTCGCGGGCCACTCGTGCCAGATCCCAAATCCGGGTGATTATTTCCTGTTCGAGGTGGATGGAGATTCGATCATCGTTGTACGCGGCGACGGCGGCTGGGTGAACGCCTTATATAATGTCTGCCGCCATCGCGGATCCCTTATTTGCGAAGAAGCCGAAGGCCATGTCAAACGTTTCATCTGTCCGTATCACCAATGGACCTACGATCACGAGGGCAAACTCTTGTTGGTGCGCGGAATGCAGGAAGAATTAGACAAGTCGCAACTCGGCTTGCATCGTGCCCATGCCCGCGAAGTGGAAGGCATGATCTTTATCAGCCTGGCCAGAGAGCCGATGGACTTTGATGCCGCCTACGCGGCTATAACGCCTGTTGCGCATCCGCAGGGATTGAACCGCGCAAAAGTCGCCAAGATCATGGACTTCGACGTACATGCCAACTGGAAGCTGGTATGGGAAAACAACCGTGAATGTTATCACTGCAGTGTCAATCACCCCCAATACATCAAAGCCAACTTTGACCGCTTCAATGCCGATGATACCATCGAGCGCATCGCTCAGGAACTGGCGGTGGTGACGGCGCGCAGTGAAGCGAAATGGGGAGCGCAGGGATTGGCCATCACTCGTGCCGAAACTGGCATGACTGAATTTCCAGACCTCGAGCACAACATCTGGTATTCGGCCAATCGCACTGCGCTAACTGATGGCTTTGTCAGCGAAACATTGGACGGAGAGCAGGTCGCGCCGCTGATGGGCGATTACACCGAGGCCGCCGATATCGGCACGATGCGCGTGCGCACCCTGCCCAACTTTTGGCAGCATTCCAGCTGTGACCATGTTGTTGCGGTGCGGTTGATGCCGAACGGTTTGTATCGCACCAACATCCGCATGACGTGGCTGGTGGATGCAAAAGCCGAAGAAGGCAAAGATTACGATCTCGATAAGTTACTGCCTTTTTGGTTAATGACTGCCGAACAGGATTGGCAAATTTGTGTTAATCAACAAAAAGGTGTCAACTCACACGCCTACACGCCGGGTCCCCTCTCCACGTACAAGGAATATAATCTGGAACGTTTCCTGCACTGGTATCTTCAACAGATCAAAATCGCTATTGGATAACAGGATAATAAAATAGATGAACTCTTCCTCTCCCGTTTACGTTGGCTTTGGAATGCTCACCTCGGTTGCGATCATGGTGGTGAATCAATTGCCGGAACACAACACCGGTGCGATCGTCAAAGACGTGAATGAATTTATCTTTGACGACGCCGCGATCATCGCCTGCCTATTGCGCCAATGGGAAGTACCGACTGCCATGATCGGCACGACCGTTGGAGATGATCTGCGCGGACATAATCTCGCGAATCAACTCAAAGAATGGGGAGTGCAAAGTCAGGTGCGATTCACCAAGGAGTTCAAAACCCCGCTGGAGGTGGATGTCTCAGATGAAACCGGCGCACGCACCTACTTTTGGCAGCGTTCGCCCGAAGTG
>DATCTP010000375.1:0-2392 GCA_036567885.1 Anaerolineales bacterium
GAAGAAGCACTCGACAACCTGGCATTCACCGAAGACCTTGCCAAATTCGATCTGCTCAACCTCGATCTGGATAACGATTTGATCGATGAAGAGGAATAAAGATACATGTCATTGCGAGACCTGCGGAGCAGGTCGTGGCAATCTCAAGTTATGATTCAAGTGATTGTTTGAAGGGTAGAGAAGATTGCCACGTCGTGGCGCTAAAAGCGCCACTCCTCGCAATGACATTTAATATAAGCGGGGTAAAATATATTGGTATGATTTTCAATCGGTTCAACTTGGCGCTTTCTTTGTTCGAGAGGGAGGAACGATGAAACGAATTTGGAAACTGATTCTCTTTCTTCTCCTGGCTTTGATATCTTTGGGTTTTACAAATCTCCCGCAAGAGCAATTTGGCTTTTCCGCGACCAACGTCAATATCTCGTATCAATTCGGACAGCAGATCACTTTTCTGGCGCGTCTCACCTCGAGCGTACCGATCCAACAGGCATATCTTTCCTTCCGGGAAGTGAACGAACAGACCACGCGCCTCGTGCCTCTCACGATCAACGCGGACGGCTCCACCAGTTATCAATATGATGCCAGCCAGCATTTGATCCCGCCGTTCGCGATGATCGAATGGTCGTATCAAGCAACGCTCACTAACAATCACAGCGTCACCAGCGGACCGTTTTATTTTCGCTACGCCGATAATCGCTTCACGTGGAAGGACCTCGGCGACGGATCGGTCACGGTGCATTGGTACAACGGCGACAGCGTGTTCGGTCAAACTGCGCTGGATGCGGCCCGCACCGGTTTGCAAAACATCAGCCAAACCGTACCAACTTCCCTGAATTCTCCCGTGGATGTTTATATCTATTCCACTTTTGATGATTTGTTGAGCGCGTTAACTTTGGGCGGCAGGCAATGGGAAGCCGGTCATGCCGATCCATCCATCGGCGTTGGAATGCTGGCGGTCACTCCAGGCGACACGCAATCCATCGATCTGCAACGACTGGTTCCACACGAACTCACGCATATCATGCTCTATCGAAGTTTGGGTGATGGCTTCAATCGCCTGCCAACATGGCTGGAGGAAGGCATCGCTTCGATGGAGGAACTCTATCCAAACCCGGACTATGCCAGCGCCCTCGAAGCGGCCAGCAAAGACAATTCATTGCTGCCCTTTGAAGACTTATGCGCTTCCTTCCCCGCCGATAGCGGACGCGCTTATTTAGCTTTTGCCGAATCCCAATCCTTCGTCCGTTTTCTGCGCGATACCTATGGCAATACCGGCATCGTTGCGTTGACCAAAGCCTACGCCGATGGACTCGACTGCGATCTCGGGGCGACGCGCGCGGTCGGCGTGCCGCTCAATCAACTTGATACGCGCTGGCGCGAAACCGTCCTCGGACAAAACGTGATCGGCGTCGCGTCGCGCAATTTGTTGCCATATCTCATCATTCTGGCTCTGACGCTGGTCGTCCCGGTTTGGGGCGCAATCAACGCTATTATGGCAGGGAGAAAAAATGCCCGATGAAATGGTACGCGTCCACATATGGGTCAAAGGGATTGTGCAAAATGTTGGGTTCCGCGCGCACGTTGAAATTAACGCGCGCCAGTTCGGCGTCACGGGCTGGGTGCGGAATGTGGGATACGATACCGTCGAAGCCGTGGCGGAAGGCGGGCGCGCAAAAGTGAATCAATTTATCGAAGCCATGAAAGCCGGTCCGCGCGCCAGCCGCGTTCATGAATCCAGAATTGAATGGGAACAAGTCACCGGCGAATCTAAATCGTTCGAAGTCAAGCGAAGTTTATGATCAACGGTTGATAAAAATCGGTCTATAATCAACACAGCGAGGTCACTATGGTTATGGCAACATTATCCACACTGTTTTCCACGCTCGGCACGGCGGCAAACACGACCAAAGCATTCAAAGAATTGCTCGCCAGCAAGAAAGGCGAGGAGCGCCTGTTGCTGGAAGAATTGAAGCGCGACTCCACGCTTTCATGGTTGGTCGTGAACCGCGAGGTGGAGCCGAAGAAAATCATCCCGCAATTAAGCACCAAAGCCTATGACCACCTGCTGGAGGAGAATTACAACTTTAACAATCTGGTTTCATCCAGCAAACGACTTGTCAAAGGTGGAACCCAATTTGAAGATAGTGATTTGTCTTCGTTCATCGGCAAGGATGTGTCGAATCTGGTTGAAGGGATTTATGACCGCATCAAGGAAATGAAAGTCATCTTTGAAGTGGATCCGGACGACGAGCGCATTGATTGGAATCGCCGCGTGATCAATTTGCACAAAAGAATCTTGTTGTTGATGTTCCATCTCAAAGGCTGGACGAATTAATGCAGCGTGACGGTCACCTTATGATGACCGTCATGTTTTTTATACAAATCCCAATCC
>DATCTP010000376.1:0-7752 GCA_036567885.1 Anaerolineales bacterium
CGAAGATTTGACTTCAATGAACTTTTCCAGTTTCAATGCTGATAAAAGTTGATCTGTGACTCCTGCCATGGGAAGTGCAATTTCCTCCGCGATTTTGAAGCCAGTCATATAGCCGCGGAAATACAAAACCTTCAGGATCAAATCCTGAAGCCAGAGCTGGGAAAGCCCGGTATCTTCCAGGCTGTTGATCTGCGGCGGAACAAATGCGACATTGGATGGAGTGGATTGTCTAAGATCGGTCATGCCACCTCTCTAAAAAATGCTGGGAACTCAAAAATATCCTTACGAATTATTGGATTATAGCACGCCAACAGATTTCTTTCTCTCATAGTTAAGACTTTGTAAGTGGATCAGACAATGAATTCCTCGGAATTTCATTGTGATAAAATAAACGAAACAAATTCACACAAGGACGAACAATGTTGAATAACTGGTTTGACGCCATGGAACATGCTATTCGGGAACTCAAGCAGTGGCCCGAAAAAGCAGTTCAGATCTTCCATCACAATGACTCCGATGGACTTACATCGGGCGCCATACTCACTCGTGCATTCGAAAGGGAGGGATACAAAGTACAACGCTTCTGTTTGGAAAAACCATATCCCGCGGTGCTGAGAAAAGTTTATGAACAAGAGGGAAAACTTCTGATCTTTGCCGATTTTGCAGGACGAATCGCGCCTCTTCTTTCCGATCTGAATAGGGGCAGGAATCTGACACTGATTCTGGATCATCATGTGGCGGAAGCCTCGACCGATCCGAGAGTGATCAATCTTGATCCCGATCTCTTCGGACTAAAAGGGGATCGCGATATATCGGCTTCGACAACCTGCTATCTTTTTGCGGTGACGATGAATCCGGTCAATCGAGATATGGCTTACATCGCTGCGATCGGCGCGGTAGGAGACGGTTTCTTTGTGGATGGCGCGCTGGTGAGCCAAAACCATGATGCCGCAATGGAAGCCATGCAACAGGGCAAAATCGAAATCAAGAAAATGAAAGTCGGCGAACAATATTTCTTGAAGACTCCCAAAGGCAGCATCAATGTGGTTGAGTTTGGTGATTATCTCGATGTTCTAGGCGGTGTCGGTTATTACCACGGCGGACCGGATATGGGCGTCAAGGTTTGCCTCGAAGGCGTTTCACCTGAGTCCGATAAAATGGTGGAAGAATTAAAAGCAATCCGAACGAAAATATTTAACAAGGAGATCGCAAAACTTCAAGCCGGTGAAATGAGACAAGCGCCCCACATCCAATGGTTTCAGGTTGAAAGGCGATTCTTCCCGATGGGCGTAAAAATGATCGGGGCATTCTGCGATGCGATTCGGGAAACAAAGTTGATTGATCCCCAAAAATACCTTGCAGGTTTCCAAATCATCCCCGATGAAATTCCGGGATTCGGTGAAATTAAGTTTAACGAGGTGAAGATTTCCATGCGGGTTTCTCTAGCGATGGAAGGAGACATCAGAACGGGAAAAATCATGGGACTCAATATCTTGCTTCCCGAAGCGACAACCCGGCTTGGCGGATTCTCAGATGCCTGCCACAGTCTGACGGCAGCCACCACGGTGGCCATTGGTAAAGAACAACAACTGATCGAGGAGATGGAGAAAATCATTCAAGGAGACTCAAAATGAATAAAGGAACAGGTTTTGGAAAGACAATCTTGATCGGGGATCAATTTGTTTTGGAGGAAGTTCCGGCAATCGTCTCGGCAATTTCTTACGAAACGGAGACAACGGTCGAAAGAGTCAAGAGCGGCACGGGCTGGACGTTGGAAGATAACCGTATCGAAGTTCCTGGATACAAAAAAAAGAAAGAGGAACAGCAAGCCAAGTCCATTGACAGAATCCTCGAAGTGATGAAGATTGATGTCAAGAAGAATCCGATCAAGATTACTGTCGGCGGAAACTTATTGGCGGGAAGCGGAGTCGGCGCGAGCGCGGCAAGTTGTGTTTCGCTGGCACGCGCATTGAACGCTGAATTCAATTTAGGGTATTCCATTGAGCAGATCAATCATGTCGCGTGGCAAGGTGAATTTCCTTATCATGGCGTCGCAAGCGGAGTGGATAATACTGCTTCAACTTATGGCGGACTTCTTCTTTTTTATCTAAAAAACAAAGAGCAACATTTTGAAAAGATCAAAACTCCAAAACCCTTCGAAATTGTATTGGCGAACAGCGGCATCACAGCAAACACTGCGCTCCTCGATGAGTTCAGCGAGCGGCAAAAAAAAGAAAATCCTACGCTCTTTGCTTCGCGCATGAAGATGATCACAGACCAAGGTAAAGAAATGAAGAAAGCCCTCGAAGCCGGAGACTTGAAAGCGGTCGGCAATATCATGACAACCGATCACAAGTTGTTGGCTGAGATGGAATTCTCGCATGAGATTTTGGACAAGATGGTCATGTCATCTTTGGAATGGGGCTCTTGGGGCGCGAAGGTCACCGGCGGCGGACGCGGCGGCTATATGATTTCGCTCACGCCCGGCAAAGACTTGCAAGATAAAGTCGCTTCGGCATTTGCTAAAGAAGGATATAAAGTTATCAAAGCCGTGATTGGTGGATAATCAATTCAATATTTGGAATTCAAATATCCCGCAGATTTTTTCTGCGGGATATTTATTATTGCAAGGATATCATCACTTTATGACGCCTTGAATTTTTTGAAGAGAGCATCATCGGCTAGCAATTCTCTTCCAGCCAATCTGCCACACCTGCGAGATTCTGAAACGTATAATCTGGTTGAAACGGGGAGTCTTTCAAATCTTCGATTTTTGTTTCGCCGCTCAAAACTAACACAGTGATGATACCGCTTGACTGACCAAGCGCAATATCGGTATACAACCGATCACCGATCATTGCCATCTGATTGATTTGCAGATTCATCTTTTTAGCCGCCGCATCCACAATCAGACGATTGGGCTTTCCCACCACAAGGTCCGGTTCGCGTCCCGTTGCGGCTTTAACGAAAGCGATCATCGCGCCGGTGTCCGGCATCCAACCGGTCTCGGTGGGACAATTGAAATCGGGATGAGTTGCGATATAAGGAATTCCCGCACGCACAAAATCACATAACATCCAAAGTTTTTTATACGTTAAGGTTTGGTCGAAACCAAGCACTAGAAAATCTGGTTTCTCTTGGACAAGTTGAAATCCATGTTGGCGAAATTCTTCTTCGAGGGATGGCGTTCCGCACAAAAAAATATTCGCGTTGGCTTTTTGTTCTTTCAGATAAAGCGCAGTGGCTTCACCTGAGGTCAACACATATTGTTCCTCAAGTGGAAGTCCAAGGCGCGTAATTTTTTTCGCATACTGGCGAGCGTGTTTGGATGAGTTGTTGGTGAGAAAAAGAAACTCTTTATTTTGCTTCCGCAACAAGTCAATGAAACGCAGCGCACCTTCGAGCAGACGATCGCTCAAATAGAAAGTGCCGTCCATATCCAACAAAAATCCGCGCACATCACTTAATTTTTTTGATTCATTCATTCTGAAACTCGTTTCAAAAAATTTTAGGTCATCGGATTATAGCATGTCAGAAATTCTTCCTCCTGATAAGAACATTTCGTTTATAATCGTCGCCGATGAAACTCTCCGTGATCATTCCCGTTTACAACGAAGCGCAAAATATCGAAGAAATCCTAAAGCGCGTCAAAGCCACAAATCTTGCATGGGAAATTGTGGTGGTGGATGACGATTCCAAAGATGGGACGCGCGATCTGCTTAAGAAACTGGATGGCAACGAAGGATTGCGCGTCATCTTCCATGACCGGAATCAAGGCAAGGGCGCGGCGGTT
The DNA here is from genome assembly GCA_036567885.1 of Anaerolineales bacterium. Lineage (GTDB taxonomy): Bacteria > Chloroflexota > Anaerolineae > Anaerolineales > Villigracilaceae > Fen-1038. The sequence continues at coordinate 3,794 of DATCTP010000376.1, forward strand.
CGCACCGGACTTCAAGCGGCACGCGGCGATGTGTTATTGATCCAGGATGCCGATTTGGAATACAGCCCGCACGATTATCCGGTTTTACTCCAACCGATTGAAGATGGCATTGCGGACGTAGTCTACGGCTCGCGCTTCCTCGGCGGACCGCGGCGCGCGACCATGTTCTGGCACATGGTCGCCAATCATTTACTGACATTTATAACCAACATCCTTTATGACGCCATCCTCAGCGATATGGAAACCGGCTATAAAGTTTTCCGCCGGGAAGCCATAGACGGCTTGAAGCTTCGCGCCAACCGCTTCAACTTTGAACCGGAGTTCACCGCCAAAATTCTAAAGCGACATAACCGCATTTACGAAGTTCCGATCTCGTTCAACCCGCGTGATTATTCGGAAGGAAAAAAGATCCAATTCCACGATGCGTTCGACGCGGTGTGGACGTTATTGAAATATAGATTTGTGGATTGATCACCCAAACAATTCCACCAGCATCGCTTCCAAACCATCCAACGCGTTCCGCACGGACTCCGAAACGCCTTTCGTGTTTTGATCATCCGGTTGGATGGCGATCAATAACGCATCCGGTCTCGACTTACTCGAAATGATTTTGAATAGAAGCGGAAGATTAGCCGCCCGGGTTTTGACGCCTGCCTGATGCATTTGGTCGAGTTCAAACAAACCCATTTCGCCGGGTAACGCATTCGGTACATCGGCCGAGGCAACCACCAACACCAGGTCGGGATGGAATGCTTCGATCTGACTTAACTGTTTTTCCGGAACCGTTCCCCCATCCAGCAAAGGCACGTTCACCTTATCCTTTAAACGTTTGACGATAAAACTTCCCACGCCTTCATCGCCGCGTAAGCGATTTCCCACGCCGAGGATGAGAACCTTTTTATTCTGCACTCGCTGACCCAGTTCATCCAACATACCTGCATTTTACTGCAACTGGCGAAGGTTTGACACCTCCGCCAGTTTGTGATTTCGTTTTATTACTACGGCTGGACGTTCACCGTGTAATCCAACACATAATCTCCAGCTGCATAATCGGATGTACCATCGTTGATCTGGCCGGTGAACGTTGCCGTCGTGGTGATGTGATGTTGTCCAACCGGCCAATTGCTCAAAGCAACGTATAACGTGTGACATTGCTGGCCGTTCTGAGGACTGTCCGTGGTTGCAAAATCACTGACCGGAACGTCTTGACCATCCAGAGTAAATTTCAACTGGATGTTCTTAAGATCCGTGTTGAGAATGGTGGTTGTGGTCGCACACCAACCATAGGTCCAAAGAACCTGATCCGAGGTGGATAGGGAAACTGTATAGGTCAGCTTGCCTGGCTTCGCAAAATCAGAAGCTTGGTATTGTTCAGCAGCGTCGTGTTCGAGTTGAGGAGCGCCGGAAGAAACGGCTGCTGTTGATTGAGAAATTGAGTCAATGCTCGGAGCGCTGGCAGCGGGCTGGAGTGTAACCGAGGGAGTCGGTAATGTGGAGGCTAACCCCTGCGTTGAAGCTTGTCCAAGAATCGAGTTTTCAGCGGTAGTCAATACCACATCATCCTTGGATAATACATTGGTGGCATTGACCGGAACTTTGAGCGTGGGCTGAACGCCGGTTCCCTCCAAAAACAGCGAACCATCCGGAAGGACTTCGCGCCCGGTTGGGAATTGCATGTTGATGCCTTCCGGCATAATCACTTGGCCGCGCGAAACTTCCGCCTCGACGCCGGCTGTTGGATATTCTCCAACTACCACTGCGCCCGGCACTTTGCTAAAACCGTAGGCTTCGAGCTCGCAGGCGCTGGCGCAATTAAGTCCCACAAGAACCGCAACTTTATCGAAATGATATTGCTCCTGATTCGGCAGGATTTGATCGGGTTGATCCTGCGGCTCGAATTTTCCGGTGAGTTTGTTGTAGTATTCCAATTGTCCAAGATTGATGGTTTGATTGGTTAAGAAACCGGCAAGTCCCAGTGGAACTCCTCCTCCATTGTCTCTCAAATCAATAATCAACCCAGCCACCTTGTTTTGTTGAAATTCTTTTAAACCGCGCTCGAAGAGTTTCAGTATCAAATTTAAATCATCAAAGTTGGTGTCGACTCGAATATATCCAATATTCGACCCGTTTACCGTCAAAGTTTTTAAATCCACGGGCAACAAAGTAGGCGTTTGACTCTGACCTAGTTCATTAATAAGAACATTGATCTCATCCTGATTTCCAACTGCCGTCAATGTGATCGATTTTGACGCTCCTCCGGGATTAGTGAACGTAACCGTTGCTTGATCTCCAACCTTCGCGCGTGTCAACATGATCGCTTTTTCATATAAGGTGGCAAAATCCGAAGACTGTAACGCAAAAAACAGAGGTTCGGAATTGATCACATCCATCACCGGCTTGCCATTGAATTGCGTAACAATCGCTCCCGGTTTCATGCCAGCCGCTTCCGCAGGTCCTCCAGAAAGCACCGAGTCAACCATCACACTGTGATCATCCAACACGCGGACTGTAAAACCCAAACTCGCTACATAGTTGGTTTGGAAGTCTTGTTGGAAAAAATTACTGCCGCTTATACCGGTATGACCGTCTTTGAAAGCATACGTAAAATCGCGCAAGGCTTCGTAAAAAGCGAATTTATCCTGACTTTGTTCGGCTTGCTGAATGCGCGGGCGAATACTGGCAACCACTTGATCCCAATTTGGCTGTTTGCCTTGAATGCCATCGAAGGCATAATCCGTTTTCAAGAAACTGACCAAATCGTCAAAAGCTTGGGTGTACGTTTCTTTGGAAAAATCATGCGGCTTTGCCTGTTGGGCTTCAATTAACGGAATATCCTGTTGGGGAGATTGGGAAAACGTGAATGGGCTGGTATCGAGATTCACAACCGTATATCCGGCAGGAATCGGCGCGGTCGGATCATCCGCAGTAAATAGTTTGTTGTCGGGTCCAAAGCTGGTTGGGAAATACTGCTTATCGTCCGGCGCCCAAACAATGATCTTGCCCCCGGTAATCTCGCCATCGCGATTCACATCGGTCTTGATGGAAGATCCGTCTCCGGGCCAGCCGCGAAAACGATCGTCCCCCGACTCAAACGGACTCCCATAAATATTCGGTTCATAATCCACGGCAAAAATCTGTACGCCGGTATCCGTCGGATTTTTATTGCCAACATTATTGAACGTTCCCTGCGGCAACTCGGGAAGAGAGAGTTCATAACTGCCATTTCCGGTCGTGGGATCGTATTGAACATATCCAAGCACCTGCGAATCCACCGGCAGCGCCCACTGCTTATTACGGATCACGAATCCATGCAAGTCCGTAAGAACAACTTGTCGTTCCGAAAAAAGAATATTATCGGTCAGCGTTCCATTATCTTCCTGAGTCCATTTGAAGGAGCCGGTGATTTTGAACGGTTCATTGGTTGTCACCAACGGAGCCTGAATCGCAACGGTCGTTGGGACAACCGCAGGAGTGGAAGGGACTTGTGTAACGGCAACCGTCGAGGAGCCAGGCGTCGGAGACTGGGATGCAATCAGGTTGCTATAAGTGGCACAGGACATCTGCACGATACTCAAGATGACCACGGCCGCTAGGATTTGAAATAATCGATTTTTCATATCTGCCTCCAAAAAGTTTCGCCATTATACCGCCGAAGGTATAATGGAAAATGTGAATCCACAAGCGCTCATCAACGCTGAATTTGAACGCGCCGAACAAGCCCGCGCCCGCGGCAACGAGGGACAAGCGCGCGTCTGCGCGCGGCGCGCGGCGGGAATTGCCATCCGCGAATATTTTGCGCGGCGCGGAGAAACCATCCGAACGCCGAGCGCATACGACTTATTGAATCTACTGGCAGAAGATTCATCGCTTTCGGATGATCTGCGCCAAATCGCTGTGAATCTGACGTTACGCGTGAACGAGGAATTTAAATTGCCGCCAAATATAGATTTGATTATTGA
>DATCTP010000377.1:0-3158 GCA_036567885.1 Anaerolineales bacterium
CCGGCTTTCTGGAAAAAGATGATCGCGCCTCCGCCTGGAAGTTAGCGTCGGCTGTGATCAATTTAGTCATCCTAGTGCTGACAGCCATCAGCATTCTCTCGGCAATTTTTTCAGTTCAAGTGATTCGGTACATCCTCGCACCGGACTTCAATCCAGCTAAACAACAACTGGCCGCATCTTTATTACGCACCTTGTTGATCGCGCCGACGATCTTCGGTGTGAGTGGAATTGTGATGGGCGCGCTCAACGCGCATCAAAAATTTTTGTTGCCTGCGCTCGCTTCGACCATGCTGTGGGTCGGATACATTTTCGGACTGATTTTCTTCGTCCCTTCGATGGGAATTTACGGTTTGGCTTGGGGCGCGGTGCTGGGTGCGTTCCTTCACATCGGCATTCAACTGCCGCAGCTTCTGCGCTTGCCCAAATGGAATTTTAAATTTTCACTTGGCTTGGATAATGCCGCGGTGCGCGAAGTTTTGTTATTGATGGGTCCGCGCTTGCTTGGCGTGGCGGTCGTGCAAATTAACTTTGTCGTCGGCACAATCATCGCATCGGGACAGCCGGTCGGTTCGGTCTCATCGCTTACGTATGCGTTCCAAATCATGACCATGCCCGAAGTTGCGATTGCGCAAGCGATTGCGATTGCGGCGCTCCCGACTTTTTCCGCGCAAGTGGCGCGCGGCGAATTGGTCGAGATGCGCCACTCGCTCGCTTCGACGTTGCGCGGCGTTCTGCTCCTTTCATTGCCCGCTACCCTCGGCTTGATTCTGTTGCGTTATCCGGTCATTGCATTGTTATATCAACGCGGCCAGTTCGATGTGCAGTCCACGGACATGGTGGCGTGGGCATTGCTTTGGTACACCGTTGGTTTGGTTGGACATTCGGTGGTCGAGATTCTTTCGCGCGCCTTTTATGCGTTGCATGATACGCGCACGCCGGTCATCGTTGGGACGATTGCAATGAGTCTCAACATCCTTTTTAGTTTTGCATTCTCGGCATTGTTTGCAAGCCTCGGTTGGATGCCGCACGGCGGACTCGCATTAGCCCTTTCTGTTTCGACAGCATTGGAAATGACTGCGTTATTTATTTTGATGCGCCGCCGATTAAAAGGATTAGACTCCATGAATATCGGGCGCGGACTTCTTCAAGCCGCACTGGGAACTGTTGTCATGAGTGCAGTCATCTTAGGCTGGCTGCATTTCTCATCGGGATATTCAGTCTGGATCATCGCGCCGGTTGGAATCGTCGCAGGCGGAATCGTTTATGTCGCGATCATGTTTATGTTACGCGTTCCTGAATTAGGAGAATTTATTAACGCAATTCACCGCAGGATTAGAATATAGATTAAGTTTTACAAAGCTTATGAAAAGGCTAACTTGTTATCTTTCGGTAGTTTTGGCTGCGATTTATTTGTGCAGTTGCGCTCCTCCCGGTCATTACTCTGATCCGTTCTACAACTTCAATGATAGTGACTTCCCAAAGGTTATCCTTCCGGTGATAGACCCAATCGATGCAGTTAGCTTGGGGCCAACTTCTCCATGGGAGTTAGGTCTAGGCAACGATATATGGATTCAAATTCCTAACAGCAATAATGCATATTATGCCTATTCTGGCGTTGGGGAATTAGAAAAATTTGCTGTGAAAAATGGCGTCATCATGGCATATTCTTCGTATGTTGATAAGCAGGCTGAAGCTTATATTCAAAACAATTTTTATCATTGGTTTGTTATCATCCCCGACAAAAATATCACGAAGGGTTTCCAGACAGAGGAAGAATTTGATCAGTACATTCAAACGTTAGGGATTCAAAACCCTGATTGGCAAACACCGGATGAAGCATATAAGAAGTTTGCACAAACGGGTTGTTTGGATTGGATACCGGATTGCAAATAGAAATATAACCACATCATTTTCCAAGCAGCCACACCAAAGTCGCAACCACAATCCCCCACAAGACTCCACCTAACACTTCCAGCGGTGTATGACCGAGCACCTCGCGTAATTCTTTTTCATCCGGCATTTGACCGTGCATCAACTCGTCGAACAGGATGTTGATCCGTTCAGCATGTTTGCCTGCCTGGCGACGCACGCCTGCCGCATCGTAGGTAACGATCATCGAAATCACCACGCCCAATGCAAACAGCGGACTATCATAGCCTTGATGCAATCCAATCGCTTGTGTGGCTCCGACAATCACCGCCGAATGCGAGCTTGGCATACCGCCCGCCGCAAGCGCCATTGCCCATTGCCAGTGATGCGAACGCAAATACTCCATCGGGATTTTCAATGCCTGCGCGGTGATCCATGCTACAAAGGCGCTGAGCAACACATCGTTATGAAGAATGCCAATGAGATTCATTCCGCCTCTTCAAAATCGCCCAACGCATCGCCCGATAATTGCTTCACTTTCAATTCAGCTTTATCCAAAATTTTCGCGCAATGCTTCATCAGCGCCTGCCCGCGTTCATACAGCGCCATCGACTCATCCAAAGAGCGCTGTTCATTTTCCAACGCGGCAACGATGCTTTCTAATTCTGCGAAGGCTTGTTCGTAACTCAAACTTTCCACTGATTTAGGTGCAGAAAGTCCGCTGTTTTTTGCGGAAGATTTTGGCATAAAGACTCCTCATTTGACTGTCGCGTCGAAACTGCCATCTGAAACGCGAACACGAATTTCATCTTTCGATTTAACTTGTTTCGTCTTGTTGATCACTTTTCCATCGGCTTGACGCGTGACAACTGCATAGCCTCGTTCCAAGACTTGCAGCGGATTCAGCGCGTCGAGGCGTTTGCCAAAGCCTTCAATTTGATTCGCTTCGAGCGCGAGACGATGAATGTGTGCAACTCCGAAACGATGAGCCACGTCATCGAGCCGTTGTCTCTCGGATTGAATGCGGCGCGATGGAGAAAAGAATCGCAAGCCATCGCGCAAAGAAGCCAACGCGTTACTTTGCTCTTCCAAAATATCCTGCATCGAAGTGGTAAGTTGAAAATCGAAAGTTTTTAAATTTTCTTGTAACTCATTCATCGTAGTTTGTGTTGCCAACTCAGCGGCAGCCGTAGGTGTCGGTGCGCGCAGATCGGCGGCGAAATCGCATAACGTGAAATCCGTTTCGTGTCCCACGCCGCAAATGATCGGAACTTTGGAAAGTGAAACAG
>DATCTP010000378.1:0-4072 GCA_036567885.1 Anaerolineales bacterium
GGCCTGATAAGCATGTTTGCTCATGCCCATCATGGAATAGATCAATGAAAGCAATAACATAGTTTCGCGATGGGCGCGCGGAGTTTGGACCGGCTCGCGTTTTTCTGTTTCAGCGAGTTCTTCTAGACCGCGTCGAGCCTCCTCGAGGCGGCCCGTCCGCAACAATACACGGAACCAAAGCTGGTCGTTGGATGGACCTTCCGCACGCAGTTCTTCAGCGCGTTGACGTAAACCTTCGGCCTCTTCCACATGTCCGGAGTTCAATTTATTTTCGGCCAGTAATTCATACAAACGCACTTGAGCTTCGCGATCTTCAAAGCCATCACTCAAGCGGATGGCTTCCTCCAATAAACGCTCGGCTTGACTGGGATTTACTGTATCAATGTACACACGCGCTTGGCCGCGCAATGCGCGCGCCACACCTTCTGGTTGTCCCCGCGAGCGCCAGAGTGTTTCGGCTTGCTTATACCAGCCTTGAGCCTCGTCGAAGCGGCTGTGAAGGCGGGCAAGATCTCCCAGCGTAAAAATCAGCATGGGATGTTGATACAGGTTCGAGGGCGGTAATGAAGCGATATACGTCGCAAGCGTATCCAGTCGTCCCGCAGAAAGAAGCATCGAGGCATAGACATCCAAAAGGTTTGCGGCATCCTCCCAGGCCTGTGCTTCAAATAAATGATAGATCGCGGACTCATGATCCTTCCGGCTTACAAAATATCGAGCGGCAATTTGATGCCACCGGTTTCGCTGTTCAGGCGGTGACTGTTGTCTCAAAAACTTATGGAAGATGTGATGATATCGTAGCGCGCCGTCGACCGTTTCGACCACGAAAAGATCCTGGCGGCGAAGATAGGCAAGCATCGAAACTGATTCATTGGCAAAATCGCCGACTGCCAAACACAACGCGTCGCAAGCTTCCGGATGAAGGTCGCGCAAGGTGGAGGTGATCAAAAGAAAATCGTGTACATCCTGGGGCTGACGTTCGAATACCTCGCGAGCGAGAACGTCGAATAAAACATCTAACGAATCAGCCTGCCAGCGCGGAGGAAATTCAAGCATCGGACCAGGTTGGTTCCGCAGACTCTGCCAGATCAACTGCAGCGCAATCGCCCAACCTTCTGTATACGTCAATAAAGACTCAGCTTCTTCGGTTGTAAGATCAAGGTGGTAATGTAAAGCGAACAATGAAGAGATTTCGTTTCTTGTAAAAGTCAACACAGATTGGTCAAGCTCGAGATAGTCGCCCTGCGAACGCCAGCGCGACAAAGTGGGCAATGTGATGGTGGGCCGCCCCGATAAAAGGACATGCAAATGGGCCGGAGCCAATCCGATCAAATGATCGAGGATATGCGCCACCTCGCCAGAATCTGTGACATGATGCGCATCGTCCATGATTAAAAGTGTTGGGCTGGATAAATAACTTACCAGCGAATTAATGACTTGATCGAGTACGCCGCGCCACGGAAGCCATCCTTGTGTGCCGTCCCAACTATTCAAATAAGCAAAAGGCAAATCAACAATCTCAGGCAAAGCGTATTGAACGGCGTGACATAAATGTTGAAGGAAAACCAGCGGATCGTTATCATCTTCGTTAACCTGATACCAAATGAGCGGTTTGACTTCGCCTGCCAATTCTGCCAGCGCGGTACTTTTGCCATACCCCGCCTCAGCCTCCAAAATGGTGAGACGGTAATCCAACGCCTTTTTTAGAATCCGAATCACGCGCGGGCGCTCCAACGTGCGCGCATTGCGCGGCGGTGGAATAATCTTAGTCCGCAACACGGGAGGGTACGACTGCATTGTGTGGAATTTTACACTCTTATTGGAATTGTCGGAAAGGGAAAATAGCTTGCCATAAATTCGGGAGGGGTATGAAATATATAGGTTGGTATGTCCTCCCTGTTGCACAAAATCAAAAACACTTCGAGAGTTTCGCAAAACATCTCGGAGTGCTTTTGACTTATCCAGTGATCGCCATGAGCCACACTTCGCGGTCAAGCCGTTTGCCAAGATGATCTTCAGCAACATCAAGATCATACTGTGTCTGTAGTCCCAGCCAGAATTGGGGAGAGTTGCCAAAGAAACGCGCCAGACGCAAAGCAGTATCCGCGGTGATACTACGCTTGCAGAGCACGATCTTGTTAATGCGGCGCGCGTCCACGCCGACGCCAATCGCAAGGCGGTTCTGACTCAAGTTCATCGGCTTGATGAACTCTTCCAGCAATACTTCGCCGGGATGGATGGGTGAAAGTTCATCTGTCAATTTGTGCTATAATCACCAATGTTATTGGTGATTATTATGCTACGATCTATCCTTGGATCAGACAGCCGAGAGCGCATCCTAACCTTCCTAGTGAGCAATCAAGAAGGGTATGCAAGCGAAATTGCGCGCACAAGCAGCTTGGATCTGTTCGCGGTCCAAAAACAACTCGAACAATTCGAAGCGGACGGACTTTTGCAAAGCCGTTCAGTTGGACGAATGCGTGTTTATTCCTTCAACTCGAAATATCCATTGCTGAAAGAGTTGAAAATCTTAGTTGAAAAGGCACTCGCTCATCAATTGTCATTGGATCCAGAAAAGAAATCTGTTCCCCTTCCCAGATACTTGCAGGGATACTTCTGGGATTATTCTTTCAAGGATCTCTCCTGGTCAAAGGATCGCGACCTGATCATCCGGCGCTTGCTCACGGACGGCTCATGGGAATCCATTCAATGGCTCCGAAAACAAATCGGCGATGACAGCCTGCAAAGGTGGTTGATTGCACATCAAGCCCGCGGCCTCGGGCCGCGCCAAATCCGCTTCTGGTCGCTGATATTGGCGGTGCCCAAACTACAAGTGGAATCCTGGACGCGTTTAGCTCGCTCGTCTCCATGGAGTAAGCGATGAAATTTCACCTTGAAGGCTTAAGCGGAAAACAAATCCAGATCTTGCGCAAATTCGGAAAGGAGTTTGACCGGCGCGGTTTTTATCTAGGTGGAGGCACCGCTTTGGCGGTTTACTTCGGCCATCGCCTTTCAGCGGATTTGGATTGGTTCACATCGAATCCAATAGATGATGCGCTTCTTCTGGCAGAATCACTTCGCAGATCTGGTTTGGATTTCACGACCACGCAAAGCGCACCGGGCACGTTACATGGCACACTCATGGGTGTGCGCGTTTCCTTCTTGGAATATCGTTATCCGCTTCTGCAAGTTCCAACGATATGGAAAGAGATGGGTTGCTCGCTGGCTTCTTTAGATGATCTGGCTTGCATGAAACTTTCCGCTGTTGCTGGGCGTGGAGCACGCAAGGATTTTTGCGACATCTATGTACTTGGCACCAAACATCGTTCTCTGCCTGAATTAATCCGGCTCTACCAGCAGAAGTTCAAGATGGATGATATCAGTCCAGTCTTATATGGACTCTCTTATTTCGACGATGCAGAGAGCGAACGTATGCCGCGCATGCTTCTGAACGTGCCGTGGCGGACGATTAAAAAGAAAATTCAGGAATGGATCAAAGGGATTGCGCAATTCTGATCCGTGGCCAAAGATGATATCGGCAGTTGTCCCAGCCAAGGATGTCGAAACGTGTGCGACATGATCCGGATTCGGTGTGCGATTTGACCGTCTTATGCATTTCGGTATTTACTTATGGAGCGCCACCGTTTTGATTAGAACATTGCATCTCGATTCGTCCGGAGTATTGGACGTAACAAAATGGTCGCGATGGATTAGTCACTTCCAAAGTGATGGGCCAGGGAAAATATTTAGGCAACGAGAGTTGGGGATACGTTGACCGAATTATGTCTTGATACCAGGCAAACGATAAAAGATCAGGGGCAACTACAACGAGGTCTGCTCGTTCGTGCAAAGCAAAATGGAAATACCAAATCGCAAAAATAGCTTGATCGCCTTGGACAAAAACAAACGCATTCTCAGGAGCTTTAGCCAACACCTCGCGTCCGAAGGTTTCCGCGCGCAAATCATGGGATGCGTCCACTTGCGGCCAATGATACGCCGCCAACACGAATAAGGAGAAAATCACTGCTATCCCGACTACCCATCCAAGCCAGCGCCGAGAGCGCAAAGCCAA
>DATCTP010000379.1:0-2118 GCA_036567885.1 Anaerolineales bacterium
GAAAAATCCAACGCATCTTCGTAATCCATAGCCATTAGAATTTTCGACTCCATTCCTTTGGCCAGCGTTCGACCACAACTTTTTTCTGCGTAAAGAATTCCACCGCGTCCATCCCTTGGCCATGCATGTCGCCGAAGAAAGATTCTTTCCATCCGCTGAACGGGAAGAACGCCATCGGCGCGGCCACGCCAATATTGATTCCGATATTACCGGCTTCCGCCTCATATCGAAACTTGCGCGCCGCAGAGCCGCTGGAAGTGAACAAACTCGCTTGATTGCCATACTGCCCGCTGTTGACCAGATCGATTGCATCATCGACTGTATTGACATGCATGAGACTTAGCACCGGTCCGAAGATTTCTGTGCGCGCAATCTCGCCTCCACGCGGAACGTTGGAGAGGATCGTCGGTCTGACAAATGATCCGCGCTCATAGCCTTTCACAACCGTGCCGCGTCCATCCACCGGAACCGAGGCGCCTTCACCTGCGCCGACGCCAATCAACTGCTCGACGCGCGTCTTGCTGGCCGCGTTGATAACCGGTCCCATTTGGACGCCCGAATCCAGTCCATAACCAACCACGCGCGACGCCGCGGCGTCGCAGATCATTTCTGTAAAAGTATTTCGTGCATCTGCAACGGTGACTGCAAGTGAAACCGCCAAACATCGTTGACCCGCGCAGCCAAACGCAGAATCAGCAATGATTTTTGTTGCCATGTCCATATCGGCATCCGGCAAAACGATGACGGGATTCTTTGCTCCGCCTTGAGCTTGCACACGTTTGCCATTTGCAGAAGCTTTGTTGTAAAGATATTTTGCCGTCGCCGTTGAGCCAACAAACGTTACGGCACGAATGATCGGATGCTCGAGAATTGCATCCACCGCGTCCTTCGCGCCGTTAACCATATTCACGACGCCCTTCGGCAATCCAATCTGCTCGATGAGCTTGAAGATCAACTGCATCGTCATCGGCACCTTCTCCGAAGGCTTGAGGACATATGTGTTACCCGCCGCAAGCGCATAAGGCAAATACCAAAACACAATCATTCCAGGAAAGTTGAACGGTGCGACCGTAGCGCATACGCCGACAGGTTGACGAATCATAAGTTCATCAATACCGGCTGCTATATCTTCGGCGATCTCGCCTTTGGATAACATCGGCATCCCGCAAGCGACTTCCACATTCTCGATGGCGCGCACCATTTCCGCTTTGGATTCTTCAAATGTCTTACCTGCCTCATTCGTGATCGTGCGGGCAATCTCATCCATATTGGCTTTGAGCAGATCGCGCAGTTTGAAGAGATATTGAACGCGGTCTTGAACCGGCGTCCGCCGCCAGTCCGGAAACGCCGCGGCCGCGGCGCGCGCCGCGGCATCCACTTCATTGATTCCACAAAGCGGAGTTCTCGCCATCAACTCGCCTGTCGCAGGATTCATCACATCGAAATATTCTTTGGCATTTGACTCGATCCATTCGCCGTTGATGTAGTTAAGAATTTTTCGCATGAATACCTCTATGCAACCATCTTGTCCGTGAGCTCGGACAAGCCCTCGTCGATCAAATCCAAGCCTTCATCAATTTGCTTTTCGTTGATGATGAGCGGCGGCACAACAAACAAAATGTTTTTGAAATTAAAAACGTAAACGCCGTTCGCAACCAGGAAATTTTTAAGCGGCGTCAAATCCAGCGGCTCCTTCGTCTGACGATTCTTGACGAACTCGATTCCGGAGAACAGGCCGATGTAACGCACATCGCCGACAGATGGATGCTTCGTTTTGAATTCTTCCAGCCGCTTACCAAGATGCTTGCCAATTTTCTTGGCATTCTCAAAAATCTTTTCCTCTTCGTAAACCTCAATCGTCGCCAGCGCCGCGGCACACGCCAGCGCGTGACCGTTATAGGTTAGCCCCGCGTATAAATATTTATCGTCGAAGAACTTGGCGATCTTCTCCGTGACGATGACCGCACCAAGCGGCACATAACCAGACGTGATACCTTTTGCAGTGGTAATGATATCGGGGACCACATTCCAGTTATCCACCGCAAACCATTCGCCGGTGCGGCCCCAGCCGGACATAACTTCATCTGAAATCAACAGGATGCCATACTTATCACAAAT
>DATCTP010000380.1:0-2825 GCA_036567885.1 Anaerolineales bacterium
CGCGGCCCGCACAGCGGGCATTCCCATGAACATCGCCGAACGAGCCGCCGCGCAGAACACGAGATGTGCCACTCTGAGGTCCTTGAGGGTCTTTCACGTTTTGACCCGTTCTATTTTTATACTCCTTCTCGTCAAACCAATCATTACACCATTCCCAAACATCGCCAATCATATCCGCACAGCCATAAGGAGAATCACCCTGCGGCGAGAATTGACCCACAGGCGATGTGTCGTCGATCTTTGCTTCGGCTGTGTTTGCATTCTTTTCGCTAAATTCATTTCCCCAACTCCAAATGCGTCCATCTTCGCCACGCGCGGCTTTCTCCCATTCGGCTTCGGTTGGCAGGCGATAGGTCTTTTTGGTTTTATCGCTCAACCATTTGCAATATTCTGCTGCATCCTCCCATGAAATATTCACAACAGGATGCGCATCCTTGCCTTGCGGATATTGATCGCCGTCCCAGCCCAACGGAGACTTGCCGCTCTCCTTGACATAGGCTTGATATTGCTGATTGGTAATGGGATACTTGCCGATAAAATATTCCGAGAGTTCAACGGTATGTTGCGGCTGTTCCCAGTCGACCCAGGCTTTATCCGCGCCGTCTTTGATTGCGCGCTGTGCCTGCTCTTTGGTCGAACCCATTAAGAATTTTCCTGCGGGAATACGGATCATTTGCGGTTCAAATAAGGCGCGCTGCGGTTCCTGCGTTTGGCTCACGGGTTGAGGCGCTTCGGCGCGGCGGGTCAGCGTGAAATAAGCCTCCAATTCTTCATAAGCAATATCTTTAAAATTTGCTTCCGGAACATCAGGAAAGAGTTTGATGATTTGTGCTACGGAAGGAGTTTTGTTGAGGAGCGTAATTAAATCCTGTGGTAATTGCACAGAGGGCGGCTCCTGACGCGCGGCTTTTTTGCTTCCCACTGCAAGCCCTTCTTGCTCCATGCCTTTCCCTCTTGCTGAATTTTCAACGCGATAATAGGCTTCCACATCGCGTAAGAGTGCGTGATTCCTTTTGAGTAATTCATAAAATCGTGGAGCAACTGTTTGAATCGCAACCACTTTTGCCAAACGAATAGGTTGAACCATCTCTTGCAATTTGCGTTTTTCTGCCAACCCCCACAGCATTAGAAATGTGTTTACCGTTCGTTTTACTTGACGCGGATTCTCGCCGAGTCCTTTTGCAAACACTTCGGGACACTCGGGACGCGGCCATTCCTGCACCAAACTTTTTACGAAATCATCCATATCCGTTGTTTCAATCGGTGGGATTTGAAAAGGCAGTTGGATAATTTTTTCAAGATACTTTGCACCGTCAATCGGATTGCTGGTTTGTCCGCCATCCGTTTTATCAAAGTCTTTGTAGCGGATTTCCACACCGCGCGCAATGACTTCTTGATCCAAACCGAGAATGAAGATACAACCCGGCGCATCCACAAATAATTTGATGGCTTCCAGAACTTCGATGGCTTTCTCCGGCAAACAACGGTCAAGGTCATCCACAAAAACGATCAGCCGTCCTGCGCCTTTGCCATCGGTGCGGATGTTGTTATCAATCAAGGTTTTGAACTTCTCTTGGAACTTTTCCAGAGAACGAACCTGCTCGATATGAATCTTTGTGCGCTCACGCTGAATGGCTTGGGTCACATCATCAGTTAATGCTTCCGCGCCTTTGTCTTGCAAGGTTTTGATGAATTCACTTAGAACTGCTCCGCCCGGAATGAACGATAGTCCGATTTGCACTGCGCCTTTGGTAACATTCCCACCTAACTTCAACAGATCAATTGTAACGCCGCCAGCCTTTTCAATATCAATCGCTTGATAAAGCAAAGTTTCCAAGCGGTCTAAATCTTCTGTCGGGTTATCTTTCTTTTTTGCCGCGTCACGAAGTGCGGAGAGAACAGTCAATAAAAATGTACGCCAGAGAGTTTCTTCTTTGTCGTATTTCCACGCATCGAACCATGCTACAGTGAAATTCTCTGGCAATCCATTCTTCACCATTTGCATCAGAGAAGTTTTTCCTGAACCCCACGTGCCAAACACGCCGATGGTTAGTGGCGTGCTGGCAGTCTTGCATACATCCACCAATGTTTCGACATACGGCGTGAAGTCGAGTGCGTCGTGGTCAGTGGGAAGATCGTCGAGTATATAGGTTTTGGAGTCAGGCACGGGATTCCTCCTGTACCTGTATTTTACAACTAAAATGAATTAGACGCTCGTTGTCAACTCGGCAATTTAGCAAATCCTCGGCAACATTTCCCCCGCCAGCATATCCACCACACGCTGACTGCCAATGGCAGTCTTCATCAGCACGCGCCCGCGCGGCTCGGCGGTCACTTCGCCAATGATGACCGCTTCTTCACCGTAACGCGTCTGGCGCATGGCCTTCAGCACAGCATCGGCATCTTCACGCGCAACCATCGCAATCAACTTGCCTTCGTTGGCAATATATAGCGGATCGAATCCCAGCATCTCGCACGCCGCGTTGACTTCGGGATGAACGGGAATCGTCGTTTCATTGAGCACGATGCCGATGTTCGATTGCGAGGCGATTTCATTCAGTGTGGTTGCCAGTCCGCCGCGCGTTGGGTCGCGTAGCACATGAACATTATTGCTGGCATCCAGCATCGCATCAATTAAATGATTGAGCGGAGCCACATCGCTTTGAATGCTGGATTCGAATCCCAGTTCGCCGCGCGCGCCGAGCACCGCAATGCCGTGATCGCCAATCGAACCAGATAAAATCACGATATCACCCGGCTCGGCTTGCGCGCCGCCGATTTTTAAATTCGGTCGCACCAAGCCGACACCGGCTGTTGTGATATAA
>DATCTP010000381.1:0-3858 GCA_036567885.1 Anaerolineales bacterium
ATCCGTATCCCAAAGACAAAGAAGAGATGATGCTGGCGATTGACCGCGAATGGACCGCATTAATGCGGCTCGTTGAGTCGCTCACTGCTGAAGAAATGACAACGCCTGACTCCGGCGGATGGTCGCCCAAAGATAATCTCGCGCATCTGTCGGTGTGGATGGATTTTATGGTGAAGCATTATCTCGGCCATCAGCCTGAGCATATTGTCTTGAATATAGATGCCAAGACATTTAACGGTCTGGATGAAGATGGCCAAAATGCCGTTATCTTTGAGCGCAACCGTGCGCGTTCGACGGATGACGTTCTTACTGAATTCAAAAGCACTTACAAAGAAATTGTCAAAACGCTCAACACCGTTAGTTTTCCGAATCTGATGAAGCCGTTCAATGATGATCCATCGCAGCCATCCGTGCTTGAAAGTGTACTTGGAGATACGTCCGAGCATTTTGCGGAACATCGCGGATATATCGAGCGCGCGGTGAAAGCGAACAAATCATGACCGCTGATTCTGAAACTGATATCAAGTCATTAAAAGCCATTGGACATATCTGTGCTGAAGTCTTACGGAAAATGATGTCAGCGGTTCGGCCGGGCATCACTACCGGCGAACTGGACGAAATCGGTCGTAGCCTGCTCGAAGCGGAAGGCGCGCATTCCGCTCCCATCGTGACCTATAACTATCCCGGCGCAACCTGTATCAGTGTTTCGCCGGTCATCGCGCACGGCATCCCCGGGAAATATGTTTTGAAATCAGGCGATTTGATTCACATTGATGTCTCTGCCGAGTTGGACGGTTATTTTGCAGATACCGGCGCGTCGCTGTGGGTGTCGACTCGCACGGCTGAGATTCATAAATTGCTGGAAGCCACCAAAGCGACATTGACCAAAGCGATCAGCATGGCACGCGCCGGAAACCCGTTAAACGGAATCGGAAAAACGGTACAGCAGGAAGCGAAGAAGCGCGGCTATAACGTCATCTATGAATTAACCGGTCACGGCATTGGGCGCGGTCTGCATGAAGAACCGGGCGAGGTCTGGAATTTCTATAATCCACGCGACCATCGTATTTTAAATGATGGATTGGTGATTGCCATCGAGCCGTTCCTGACCACCGGGCAGGGACGTATCAAACAGGAACGCGATGGCTGGTCGTTGCGAACCGCCGATAATGCCATCGCCGCGCAGTTTGAGCACACGATCATCGTCACAAAAAACGAGCCAATTATTTTGACGATCTGACATGGAACTTCATTTGTTTTCCACACCGGGAGAGGATGATATTCGCTGGGTGCTCGATGCCAGTCGCCCTTTTCTGGAAAACAGAACTGATCCGATTGTGGCGTATCTTCCGCTGGCTTCGCTGTTTGCAGAAAAATGGCTGGAACAAACTCAAAAGGCTTTCCACGGCTTGGCGCAGATTGAGATGATCAACACTGAAACAACGGAGCTGCCACAAATGGAAGCCGTTTTGCGGCGTGCAGCAATAGTCTATGTTCCAGGCGGCAATACTTTCTTACTCAATCATCGTTTGCATATCAGCCGCTTGATAACTTATCTAAAGAAAAAAGTTCAATCGGGATTGCCTTTAGTTGCCTTCAGCGCAGGAACGATTCTATGTGGACCAAATATTCTCACATCCAAAGATATGAATACGGTTGAAACTCCGCATTTCAACGGATTGGATGTGACGCCGTTCAACTTTTTTGTTCATTATGCTGAAGATGCATATCTGCGCGCTATCCACGACGATTGGCTGGCGGATTATCACATCTTCCATGATAACCCGGTGATCATCATGGCTGATGGATCGCACATCAAAATTGATGGAAAGAAAACGCAACTTGTATTTGGGGATGCCTGGCTTTTGCATAAAGGACAAGAAAAAGAAAAGATCAAGCTTAGGGAGTTGATTACTCTATAAACTTCAAAGACGATTCATCGCATCGCCTTTGAATTATTCCCCGTCTCCGCCGCTCAAGTCTGACTCGAGATCAGGCAACGCAGATTCGATCTCATTAGGAGATTGACCCGCCTCGAGTCGATCCACGACATCATCGAATTCAGGCGGCATCTCTTCGCCCATTTCTTTTCCCATCTTGCGCATCATCTGACCCATCGCACGCGGATCATCTTCCATGCCTTCCAACGCCGACGGATCCATCACGCTCTCCATGCGGCTCTCCTCCGATTTGGCAATCCGCACTTTCGTCATTCGCCGCCGGACTTTGTCGCTGCCGCAATGCGTGCAGACCACGGCTTTTTTGCCGTATTCGCTAAATGTCATAAAAACGTCGAAACGCTCGTTGCAGTTCAGACAAACAAAATCATACGTAGGCATGAAATAATTTTACTGCAATCTTGTTTGGGTGTCTTTGGTACAATATCTTTATGACATCTCCAGAATTTGAAAGACCGCGCGTTGAGCCTTTGTTGATCGTCATCTCCGGTCCCTCCGGAGCGGGCAAAGACACCGTTGTCCAGCGCATGAAAGAACGCGGCTTGCCGTTCCATTTCGTGGTCACGGCTACGACGCGCCCTCAGCGTCCCAATGAAGTGGATGGCAGGGATTATTTTTTTGTGTCCAAAGATGAGTTTGCGCGCATGATGGATCAGAACGAACTCATTGAATACGCGTTAGTGTACGGCGACTATAAAGGCATTCCCAAAGCGCAGGTGCGTGAAGCGCTTGCCAGCAGCAAAGATGTGATCATGCGTCTTGATGTGCAAGGCGCGGAAACGGTTCGCAAGCTCGCACCGGATGCATTGTTGATCTTTATCGCTACCGAGAGCGAAGATGAATTGGTCAACCGTCTCCAGCAACGCCAGACCGAAACTTTTGACTCGCTGGCGATTCGAATTGCCACGGCGCGCAAGGAACTTCAACGCGTGGAAGCCTTTGATTACATCATCATCAATCACGATTTTCTGCTCGATCATACTGTCGATGTGGTGCGCGCCATCATTGACTCGGAACATCATCGCGTCAAACAACGAAAGGTTGATTTGTGAATTACCCCGCTTCTTCCCCCAACCCGCAATCGGCTCCGCCTCCGCAAACCATGCGCGTGGCGATGCCTTCCTCGCGTCCCTACGTCACGTATTCGATCATGGGCGTCACCATCGGATTCTATATTTTGCAACTCGTGAGCGTATCGCTCTTCGGTTACGCCAATGATGCCGCTCAAATGGACTGGCTCGAATTATATGGATCGAAGATCAACTCGTTGATTCGCGCGGGCGAAGTGTGGCGATTCCTAACGCCCGCTTTATTACATGCCTCCATTCCGCATATTCTCTTTAACATGTATGCGCTCTATGTGATTGGCGTGAGCCTGGAACGTTACTTCGGACCTAAACGCTACTTTTTGCTTTATGTGCTCGGCGCGTTCACCGGAAACGTTCTATCGTTTCTATTTACGAGCGGATATTCGGTCGGCGCCTCCACGGCGATCTTTGGGTTGATCGGCGCGGAGGGTGTATTTCTCTATCAGAACCGGCAGTTGTTTGGCAGACGGTTCGGCAGCGCCATTGGAAATGTGATCTTTATTATTGTGGTCAATCTGGTAATTGACTTTGTTCCCGGCAGCGGCATTGACTATTGGGGTCACATCGGCGGATTGTTTGGCGGATTGATTTTCACGTGGTTTGCAGGTCCGCGCTGGGATGTGGAACCGGTCTATTCCTCGCCTCTGCAAGATTCTTTGCAAGCCGTCGCACCGGCGGCGCGTCTGGTGGATAAACGGGAGCCGCGTGAAATCCTGAACGGCGCGGTCATCGTGCTTTTGATCTTCGGAGCGCTGGCAGTCTTCGGCATGATCTTTCCGATGGCACCATAAAGCAGGCGTTAAACAGAAAGC
>DATCTP010000382.1:0-4897 GCA_036567885.1 Anaerolineales bacterium
CGCAGCATGATGCGTCCCTGCCGTTTTAATCACAATCTGTTGATTACAACTCGCAATATCTTTCTATTCTTTTGCCGATGATGGCGAGGCTGTCTTCCCAGAATTTCTTGGTGCGGATGTTGATGCCAAAGCGTTTGGCTAAATCTGTTGCGTTGGCTTCACCAGTGGAAGCAAGCAAATTCTTGTAATCTTCCACAAACGCCGCGCCGCGTTGTTGATAGATGGCATATAAGCCGGTGGCAAATAACAAACCAAACGCGTAGGGGAAATTATAGAACGACAAGCCCGCCGAATAATAATGCGGCTTCCAGGTCCACATGAACTTTTGCAGATAACGTTCATCGAGTCCGTCGCCGTAGGTGGCTTTTTGAGCGCGCTCCATGATCGCGTTGAAATCATCCGCTGAGAGTTCCGCTTCTTCGCGGCGCTCAAAGACTTCCTTCTCGAACAGATAGCGCGAATAAATATCCACCACGATTTGCGCCGCGCCTTGAATCTGCGCTTCAAGCACCGCCAACTCTTCCTGCGGATTGGTAACGGATGCCAGCACGGCTTCGGTCACGATCGTTTCGCACATGGTCGAAGCGGTCTCCGCCAGCGTCATCGGCGTGAGTTGTTGCAAAACGGTTTTCTTGGCTTGATATGCACATTCGTTATGGAAGCCGTGTCCCAGTTCATGCGCCAGCGTGCTGACCTGATCGAACGAGCCGTCGAAATTAATAAGGATGCGGCTTTCCTTCACGCCCTGAACTTCCATGCAAAATCCGCCGCCGCGTTTGCCATCGCGTTGTTCGGCATCGATCCAATGATGCTCGAACGCGCGTTGGGCAAACGAACGCAGATCAGGCGAGAACTTTTCAAAATTATCCAGAACGAATTCGCGCGCTTCATCGAACGAATAGACTTTATCGGTTTTACCAATCGGCGCAAAAACATCCCACCACGCCAGCTGTTCTTTTCCAAGTTTTTTCGCTTTGGCTTTGAAATACTTGCGGAACATCGGGAACGAATCTTCCATCGCGCCCAACATGGCTTTGAGAGTCTTGCGATCAATGCGCGCCGCATCCAACGCGGAATGGACGGCATCTTCGCGGCCGCGGCGTTTGTTCAACGTATTCGCTTCGCCCTTGACTCCGTTCAGGCACGCCGCCAATGTTTCTTTGACCGACTCCCAGGCTTGATTCTCCGCGTCATACGCACGGTGGCGAACCGATTCATCCGGATGCGATCTTAAGTTGATCAGCGCGGGCATGGGTAATTTTTGGGTTTTGCCATCCAGTTCAAAGTCCACGGAAAGCTGCGAGGTCACCGTGCCTTGAAGTTTTTCAAACGCATTGCCGCCGCTCAACGACATTTCCGCGGCGAGTCCTTCTTCCGCATCGCTCATCAAATATTGGCTTTGCTCGGCGGATTCTCTCAACATGAATTCATGCGCCGCGGCGGATTTGTTCGCCTTGACGACTTTATCCAGCTTCGGAGCGATCTTGCCAACCCACGCTTCAAACTGGACCGATAGTTTTCTCATCGGTAAACTGGCTTGTTCAAACTCTGACATGACGCGGTTCGCGGTTTTATCGCGCGAGTCGGTGGTGACGAACGCATAAATGTACGGCACGATGGTGGAAGCCAGCGTTTGGATTTTGTTGATGCGGTCAATAGCTTGACCCACCAACGGAGCCAACTCTTTGGCTTTTGAATTTGCGCCGGTTTTACTCAGTTTGTTCTTGAAGAATTTTTCCAGCGCCGCGACTTGCTTTTTGTAATCTTCCACCGCGGCTTTGAACTCTTTCGATTCAAGCGAGGGATAGATATTGCTCACATCCCAACGAGGGGCAGATGTGGTCATAGGAATCTCCTTTATGTGTGATGGAACAAGTATACCAAAAGGCGATTTGTCATTGCGAGAAGCATAGCGACAAAGCAACCTCATGTAACCAACAAAATACAAATAATAGGGAGATTGCTTCGCTTCGCTCGCAATGACATTCACTTCTCGCTTGCCTTTTGGTTTCAAAACCAATACAATGTAAAGGAGGAGGTGTTTATGAAACAGGATCGTTTTCTCATCGGGATTTTGATTGGCATTGGCGTATTGATTATCGCCGCGTTAGGAATCTTCTTTACGCGCGAGAATCAACAGGCTTATGTTTCTGAAGACTCGCCTGAAGGCGTGGTGCATAATTACGCGCTGGCTTTGCTCAACAAGGATTATCAAAAAGCCTATGGCTATCTGGCTGATCTTGATAACAAACCCACCTTCGATCAATTCCGTCAGCCATTTGCAATTGGCAGCCTTAATCCATCCAGCGCGGGAATCAAAATTGGCAACGCGTATATCACCAGCAATGATGCCAGCGTTGAAGTAGATATGATCAACACGCCCAGCGACCCTTTCTCAACGGGCTATAGCGCTGCCGGTTCGGCTCAACTGGTAAAGCAAAACGGTGCGTGGAAGATTTCATCCATGCCGACCTATAACCTGTGGGACTACAGTTGGTATCAGACGCCGCCCAAACCATAGGAAAATGATATGAAAACTGTCCGCCGACTTTACTTTTACGCAGTTACTTTAATTAGCATTGAAGTGGTGCTGTGGGGTTTGATCAATCTACTCCGCTCCATCATTGATCAAACTGTCGGGGGCGGAGCCGTCGCGTTGGCGCAAGCGCTGGCACTCATTCTGGTCGGCATGCCGATCTTCCTCTTTCACTGGCTATGGTCGCAACGCGTCTCTGCGCGAGATGAAGAAGAGAAAACTGCCAGCTTGCGTGCAATTTTTCTTTACGCGGTTTTGATCGGCACCGTGATTCCCGTTTTTCAAAATCTGCTCGCACTGCTTGACCGCGGCTTGCTTCAGATCTTACGCATGAGCGTGGATCGCGCATTGCTAGGAAGTACACAAACAATAGCCGACAATCTCATCGCCATTCTGATGAATGGTATCGTCGCACTTTATTTCTGGAATGTTCTGCATAGCGAATGGAAGACTCTTTCCGAAAAAGAAAACTTCGCCGATGTACGGCGGCTTTATCGGTATATATGGGTGCTTTATAGTTTGCTGATGACGGTCTTCGGTGCACAACAAGTTCTGAATTATTTGTTTTATGTGCCGAGCGGTGTTTTGGGCGGACTGACATCCGAGACGATGATCAATGGTATTGCTTTGCTTATCGTTGGAACACCGGTTTGGGTCTATTCATGGCGCGTCGTTCAGAACTCGATCGTGGACGCGGCGGAACGCGAATCGAATCTGCGCCTTGGCGTTCTCTATCTGCTTGCGCTCGGCGGCGTGATCACCGTATTGACCACTGCCGCCGTGGTTATCAACATCGTGGTTAGTCAACTGCTCGGTGCGAATATTTCAACCAGCGATTTCATCCGCCAAATCGGTGGACCAATTTCAATTGGCTTACCGCTCGGGGCGGTGTGGGCATACTATGGTTATTGGCTCAATCGTCACATCGAAAGTATCGGCGATGCGGTTCGTCAATCAGGCATTAAGCATGTTTATCAATACATTTTGTCTGCCCTGGGGTTGGGTGCGGCATTTACCGGTGTGGCATTGCTCATCAAATTTATCATTGACATACTGACCGGCGGTTCGATCATGACCGATTCCCTGCGCTCGCAATTGGCAACTGCCATCTCACTGATTGTCGCATGGCTTCCGCTTTGGCTGACAAGATGGATTCCTCTGCAAAATCAGACGGTTGCAAAAAATGAACTTGGCGATAATGCGCGGCGTTCCAACATCCGCAAGGCGTATTTATATTTGGCATTGTTCGCGGGCGTGATCGGCGGAATGGCAGCAGCGGTTGCGTTAGTTTTTGAATTGTTCAAAGCGTTGTTTACAGGTCAAACCGACAGTTCATTTCTTTCTACAATCCTCAACGACTTGCAATTGCTCTTTTTGTTCGCGGTTCTACTGATCTATCATTTGATCGTTTTACGCCGCGACGGAGTTTTCACATCCGACGCATTAGCCGCAAAACAAAGTTCGTTTCCGATTCTTATATTGGACTCTGGAAATGAATTTGCTGAATCAATAAAAGCCGCATTAGCAAAGATCGCACCGAATGTGCCTGCGACTGTTGCATCCGAAAAACCGCAAGGGAAATTCAACGCGGTGGTCTTGAGCGGGAGCAGCGCGGTCAACGCGCCGGAGTGGATTTGTTCGTTTAACGGAAGCCGCATCATCGTCCCGAATGAAGCGCAAGGATTCATTTGGGTCGGCGGAGTGGACAAATCAGCAATTGAGGATGCCGCGCAAGTTGTGCGTCAATTAGCGGAGGGTCAGGAAATTCGCAAACAACGCAGCAATTCAGCCTGGCGATTTATTGTTTATGCGGCCGCAGTGTTATTCGGTTTGCAATTCCTGTTCGTGATCCTGGCGTTGATATTCTCGGTGTTTGCGCGTTAATGATATACTCGCACATCATCGGATAGCGAGGGCTGACTTATGAAAGTAACGGTCTTGCAAGAAAATTTGGCTCGTGGCTTGGGAATTGTTTCGCGCGCGGTTTCGCCGCGTTCCACTTTGCCGGTGCTTTCGAATGTCCTGATCGCGTCGGATGAAGGCCGCTTGCGCCTCTCGGCGACGAATCTGGAATTGGGAATCACATGCTGGATTCCGGCGCGCATCGAGCAGGATGGTTCAACCACCGTGCCGGCGCGCACGTTCTCAGATTTGGTCAATACGTTGCCGGGCGATCAAGTGATGCTTTTGCTCGATTCAAAAACGCAGACCTTGAATGTGCGCGGTGGAACTTCCACCAACGATATCAAATGCATTGACGCGCAGGAATTTCCTCCGCTTCCTGTCCCGGACCTCGAGGGTGCGGTCCAATTAAACGTAGCGGACTTCCGCGAGATGATCCAACAAGTCGCCTTCGCAGCT
>DATCTP010000383.1:0-4649 GCA_036567885.1 Anaerolineales bacterium
AAGCTGACCAACTCCGGGACGGCTCTAGGGATCACAAGCGCTCTGCAATATGTTCCTATTTTGATTTTGGGTCCCTACGGCGGCGTCATCGCCGACCGATTTTCCAAACGAAAGATTCTATACTTTACCCAATCTATCTCCGGCATTCTCGCTTTGATTCTGGGCGCGTTGGTCATGACGAATTTGGTGCAGGTCTGGATGGTTTATATTTTGGCTTTTTGTTTGGGCATGGTCAATGTTTTCGATAATCCCACCCGTCAAACTTTCTACATGGAATTGGTGGGCTCAGATCATCTCAGAAACGCGGTTACGTTATATTCGACTTTGGTCAACCTGGCCCGTATCATCGGTCCCGCCATCGCCGCGGTGACGATTGCCGTCTTTGGGCTTGCGCCCTGCTTTGTTATCAATGGGATTTCTTATGTGGCAGTGGTCATTATGCTCGCCATGATGAATACGAGCGAATTGATTGTCACTCCGCCGGTGCCGCCCACGA
This sequence comes from Anaerolineales bacterium, assembly GCA_036567885.1. Taxonomy (GTDB): domain Bacteria; phylum Chloroflexota; class Anaerolineae; order Anaerolineales; family Villigracilaceae; genus Fen-1038. The sequence continues at coordinate 497 of DATCTP010000383.1, forward strand.
AAGGTCAGATTCAAGAAGGATTCAAATATGTGATATCCACGCCTGTGATTGGCTCCACCCTGTTGATGATGGCGCTCATCGGCACCCTCACCTATGAATTCCAAGTCAGCTTGCCGTTGATTGCTCAATTCACATTCAAGGGAGATGCCAGCAGTTATGCTTTATTAACAGCCTCCATGGGATTCGGCGCAGCCTTCGGAGGAATTTTCTTTGCCAGCCGTAAAGGTATCCAGCCGTTCAAAGTGGTCAGCGCATCTCTTTTCTTCGGATTGGCAGTTTTGGCGGCGGCTTTCATGCCAAGCTTAATACTGACGGGGCTGGCATTGGTGTTTGTTGGGATCAGTTCGATCAACTTTTCCTCGCTGGGTAACAGCATCTTGCAGTTGGAAAGTTCTCCCCAAATGCGCGGCCGCGTGATGTCATTCTGGTCAATTGCTTTTCTCGGCTCTACGACCATCGGCGGACCGATGGTCGGATGGTTTGCTGAGGTAGCCGGAGCGCGCTGGGGCTTGGCTTTGGGCGGCATTGCTGCCCTAATTGCCGCTATATTAGGGGTTTTCACATTACGTAATCCACAAGCAACGGTAAACGCATAAGTAAATTGCAAGCCACCACCTCCCCTCTGGATCGCGCCTTGTAACAACTTCAGCCAAGCATGGTGACGAGAATCAAAAAAGCCTCCTGTATTTTAGAAGGCTTTTTTGTACCCATTTCAAAAGTTATTTACCGACCGCGGCCTTCACCGTAAACAAACCACCGCCCGCCGGTGTAAATGTGATGTCCACCGGGATGGTTGCACCGCCGCCACAAGCGACTGTCCAGCGTTCGGTCCAGACGCCGGAAGCGTCCGGCTGCTGGGTGACTTCGATGGTGGTATTCGTTGCGTCGGGAGCTGTACAACTAGCCGGGTTTGATTGAATGATCGAAGCGAGAGCAGAACCCCAAGCTTCTGCCCGGGTAGCATCATCGCCCAAGCCGCCAGTAGGAACCGAACCGGAAGGCAGACCGCCGGGAATGGAGCCGCCTGGCATAGCGGTGGCGATCTGGTTGTTGAAGCCAGACACAGCCTTACCAACGACATAACGGGAATAAATATAGCCGCCTACTCCAATCAAACAACAGCATAATAAAATTACAACGACAACAACAGCAATGATGATGGGTGTGTTGTTCTTCTTCAGAGCCGGAGCCCCAGCTTGCATGTTTGAATTATTCATTTGCATTGCATTCTCTCCTTTGGCACGATTAAGATGGCTGTATCATATCGGCTTTTCAATTATTTGCATTCCCCCGTTAGTACTTGTAAAAATCGAGCGCCACATTTCTGCAGCGCTCGATTGGATCTTATTTGAAAAAACTTGCGTTGGCTTGGATTGCGCCCCGCAAGTTGATCACTTCACCGGGCGCTAACGAGCGCGTGGTATTGAGCGTTACGGTCTGACCGCGATGACTCTTGCCAACGTAGCGACCGGCTAAGCCGCGTTCGTTGATGATTTCTCTGCCTTGAGCCTTATAAGTAGAAGGAACCTCGTCTTCGGGAAAAATCGCATGAAATGGACATTCGGGAACGCATGCGCCGCAATCAATGCACGTGCTCGGATCGATGTAGTACGTCGGCCACTCGCTAATGCTGTCACTGGTCTGTAGGCACTCCACCGGGCAGACATCCGCGCAGCCGGTATCGCGCAAACAGAGACTGGTAATCACATGGGTCATAAAAATTTACTCCTTTGGAAATTTCGTATTATCTATCAAGTCGAAGTCAACGTGAAAAGGTTATCGGCTTCGACTCATTTGTAAATGAATTAGGCAAATACCTTGCATCATTTTCTTGCACCAGTATACAGTTTGAAGATTACGGGTAGATGACTGCGCGGTTCCTATAAGAACATCTGCAGCAAGATACGTAAAAAAACCCGGGAAAAACCTGGGATAACAGCCAACTCATTTGTTTACGAAAAGGAAGTACTATATAATTGAGAATCAATGAGCGAGAATCTCAGCTATCAAAGAGCTACAGATCTAACTGCTAAGAATTTGCAAAAGGTTGCAAAGAGCCTCCATTCAGAGCAGTTATCGCATATGACCCTTCCCGAGCTGGAAGCGGTGGTGGAACTGGTTTCAAAGATTGTTCCCGCCGGTAATGTTCCCGGAATGGTTCTGACGGGGCTTGCGCATTTACCAGATAGCCGCATCCCTATCCAAAAGATGCAACAAGACATAGGCGCTCTCTTTAGTGGCGTGGAACAAATCCTTGATCAAGCAGTATATGCTACATTTTTTATGGGGCCGGCTTACGTTCTGTGGGGATATCAAAATCTCATGAAACTTGCCGGAAAGGATATTTCCATATCTTTTCCTGATGGCTTATGGCAGTTTTATGTAGAGTATGCACTGCGCGAAGATACAGCACGGCACACTAACGAAACTCACGGCTTTGATACCCTGCTTCGGCAAAACGAAATTCGTTTAAGCAAAACAGATCGGCTGACAGCCTGGACGATGGCCGCCATAACCTGCCTACACCAATTTGATGAATTGCTGGCCAACGAATGGCGCGAACGTATTGCGATCGCGCTTTTCTATGAAACCGTGCAAGAACAGTCAAATATAATTAGTCGCAATAGCCTTTACCGGGCATGGGATAGTCAAAAACCCTATCGCCGCGAAGCAGACTCTGCTCAATACGATTATCCATCGTACCGGCATATCAGGTTTGACCTGTTTTTAGAAAACGCCGCCAACACATTGTTAACTCCAAATGAAGAGCTGGCTTGGCAAGCGAAGCTAAGTGGCTTGCCTAGGAAAAAGGATTTATCCGATTACCAGAAACAAATGTCCATCCTTGCTTATTTAGAACCATCGGCATACAAGGAAACAAAGATTCCTTTCGAAATTACCAAGGCTCAGATCGGGATCATCCACCGTGGCAACTACTATTTGCTGCCGGTTTGTGAGCCTGATGGAGGAAAGCCAGCAAATGTTTTGACGATTCGATCTCAAATCGAAAGGATCATGAGCGCTTCGATTCGCCCCTCCACTCAATTATCTTCGCTGGCTAGGGTAAATCGTTCGGTTCAAGCCAGCCTGCGCCCGAAATTAAGTTCAACATTCGTGAAAGATTTGGGGAGTTTACATTTCGCTCCCATCATAATTAACAGTGACCGTCGTCCGCGCGCATTGCCCCTCTCCGAATTGCGTCAGACCGAGCGGGGTCTCGGTGATCATGCGCTGACGATCTTTGACACAGGCGAGACCTTTGTTTTCGATCAATCGCATATTTTCTTTGATGGTGCTTGGGGTGCCGCTCTTGCAGAAATCCTCACGAACGAGGCGTTATCATGGGCAGGATATTTGAGCTCCTTACCGGCACCGTCTCCCGCGAGCGTGCAGGCTTATAAGGCTTTATCCTTCCCATTGAAAAAGAAAGAACGCGAATTAGTCGATCAGTCTTCACATGTTGCTTCCGAAGCCGCGGCGGATACCACAGAAGTGGATCTCCAAGCTTGCCAAACAGTGCGTCGTTTATTCAAACAAAGAAATGAATTACTTCAATTAACCATCAACGATTTGTTGGTGCTTTATCGCGCCATCCACGCCGCAACCTATAAGCCATCTCCGGCTCTAAATAACGAGATCAAAAAACTGGCTAAATCCAACAAAAACGCCGCCGCAACTACCTGGCAGGCAATCGAATATTCTCAACAAGTCAATCCGGCAATTCTTATTCCCGTCGACGCGAGTCGTCAAAGCCCGCGGGATCGCTTGTATCCTACCAGCTTTGAAGTGCCATTGGCTGAATTGGACATTCTTAAATTACACAACCAAACGATGCGAACATTGGATGCTTATGAGCGCTCAAAAATACGCCGCGCTGCGGCGTATTCAAAATTTGCTCAATACCAACATCTCTATCTTGCATCCCTCGCAGGCATGGGCCTGATCTTGAGCAAGACAAAAGATTACGCCCTGCAGGGTGAAAGCGCCAGTATGGGCGCGATCAAACTATTGGCACATCTTCCTTCTTCAATTCAAAAACTATTGGATAAAATTCCTGAACAGTTTGAAGTGATCAATAATATGATTAAGGGCCGCGAAGTTATTTCAAATATTGGAGCCGTCGCCCCAACCAGCACATTGACGCGTTTCGTTA
>DATCTP010000384.1:0-3604 GCA_036567885.1 Anaerolineales bacterium
GGCTTCGCGCCGCGTGTTAAACGTAATGTTGCATCCAACCGGACACTGTGAGCAGATCGAAGCCGATGCATCCAGTTCCCACGGACGCGCGCCGAAGCGGAAATCGGCCGTGGTCAGCGCGCCGACCGGACAAATGTCGGTAGTGTTGCCCGAGAAAACGGAATCAAATTCCGGGTCCGATAAAGAAACGATTTTTGTCGAACGAGCGCGTTCATCGAAACCGAGCACCGCGTCGCCCACGACTTCATCCTGAAAACGAATACAACGCGCACACTGAATACAACGTTCCTGGTCGAGGAAGATCAATCCGCCGAGCGGAACATTCTTGGCGAGATGCATTTTCTCGTCATATAAGAAGCGGCTCTTTCCCGGACCGTGAGCCATCGTCAGATTCTGAAGCGGGCATTCGCCGCCTTTATCACAGATCGGGCAATCGAGCGGATGCGAAGTCAGCAGAAATTCAACCGTACTTTTTTGTCCAGCTTTGGCTTTCTCAGATTGAGTCAGAACCACCATGCCATCCGAAACAGGATTGGTGCAGGCGGTTTCGAGTTTGGGCAGAAATTGCAGTTTGGGTTCACCTTTTTCGTCAAGCACCGGTTTGCCCGTATTGCGATCCATCATGGGACGGCCGATCTCGACGAGACACATGCGGCACATGCCGACCGGTTCCATTTTGGGATGATAGCAAAAAACGGGCACATCAATCCCGGCGGACTTGGCGGCATCTACCACCAACATTCCTTCGGGAACGGTTACCTGTTTCCCGTCAATCGTGAGCGTGACTTGTTTGGTCATAAGTCTCCGATAAAAACGATATTCGATTCTCGAATATCGAATTACGCCTTTCTAAAATCCTGTGGGAATCGTTCAATGCCTGTTGCCACAGCCATCGTGGAAAATTCACCGAGCGGGCAAAGGCATTTATTCTGCATCTGCTTGGCAACGTTGAGAAGCAAATCCACATTCGCCGGTGAATGTTGACCATCACGAATATCTTCTATCAAATGCATCATCCAATATGTGCCTTCACGGCATGGTGTGCATTTGCCGCAGGATTCGTGTTTGAAGAAATGAATGGTTTTGTTGATGATCCAATCAATGGAAACCGTATCATCAATCACGATCACGGACGCCGATCCGAGGTCTGCGCCGAGCGTGCGGACGGTGGCGTAATCCATTTGCATGTCGAGCACTTTCTCATCGGCAACGATAAACGATGATGACGCGCCCGCCGGCATGATTGCCTTGACGGGTCTGCCATCTTGAACGCCGCCGCCGTGTTCGTAGATCAACTGGCGGAACGTCGTGCCAAACGGCAGTTCATAATTTCCGGGCCTGCGAACACGGCCTGAAAGCGAAAAAATTTTTACACCTGCGCTATCCGGTGTGCCCAGCGACTTATACCAATCCGCGCCGTTGGCGAGGATCATCGGCAGGTTGGTCAACGTTTCGACGTTATTGACGACGGTTGGCTTGCCATACAAACCATACACAGCCGGGAACGGCGGGCGGATGCGCGGCTGTCCGCGTTTGCCCTCAATGGATTCGAGCATAGCAGTTTCTTCGCCGCAGATGTACGCACCCGCGCCGAGATGAGTGTAGATGCGGAGCGAATAATCTGTGCCGAAAAGCTTATTGCCGAGATAACCGGCTTCTTCCATCTCCGCGATTTTTTCATCGAGGAGCTTTGCAATTTGCCAGAACTCTCCGCGCAGATAAACATACGCGGCATTCGCACCGACTGCATACGAAGCAATTGCCACGCCTTCCAAAAACTGGAACGGATTGCTTTCCATGATCTCGCGGTCTTTGAACGTACCCGGCTCGGATTCGTCCGCGTTGGCGACCACATAATGAGGCCAAATCTTATGGTCAATGAACGACCACTTCATGCCGGTCGGGAAACCCGCGCCGCCGCGTCCGCGCAGACCGGAAGCCTTGACCGTATCGGTCACTTCCCCCGGCTTCATCTTTGTCACGGCTGTTTTGAACGCATCGAAGCCGCCGTTCTTCTTATAAACATTCAGGCTGCTGATATCGGGAGCGTCGCGATGGCGAAGGATAATGTGAGACATTACTTCACCTCCCCGCCCGCGTTCTTCAACGTTTCGATCAGTTCCATGGTTTTATCCACGGTCATATCTTCGTGATACTGCAAACCATCGCCGCTTTGGATCTGAAACATCGGCGCTCGATCACAAGCGGCAAGACAAGTGACTGCTTCCAGCGTGATCAAACCGTCTGCCGTTGTTTCGCCGACTTTGATTCCAAGATTGGAACACAACGATTCCATGAATTGATCGGCGCCGCGCAGCGCACAGGGCAAATCGGTACAAACCTGCATCCGATATTTGCCTTCTTTCTTATCGTGGTACAACGTATAGAAACCAACAATGGCACCGATGTCGGTTACACTGATCTCCAACGTATCCGCAATATCCTGCATCGCCTCTTTGGTGATGTACCCCTCTTCGCTTTGCGCGAGATACAACAACGGCATCACCGCCGAACGTTTGTGTTCGGGCGGATACTTTGCCAAAATTTGTTTGACTTCCTTTGGGTATTTTTTCGCAAGACTCATCGGTCAATATCTCCGAGGACGATGTCGGTGGATGCCAGAATGGCGATCAAATCTGCCACGAGATGTCCCTTAACGATTTTGGTGATCACCGAAAGATTATCGAAGGAAGGCGTGCGCCAATGGACGCGATACGGTTTGGGTCCGCCATCGCCTTCGAGATAAACGCCGAGCTCGCCGCGCGGACTTTCGACGGCGCTGTAAATGGAAGCCTTCGGCGCCGGGAAACCTTCCGTCCACAACTTGAAGTGATGGATCAGCGCCTCCATGCTGGTGCCGATCTCCGAACGCGGCGGCGGGACGAATTTTCGGTTATCACTGCGAACAGGTCCCATCGGCAGTTTATTCAAAGCCTGTTCGACGATCTTCAATGATTCGCGCAATTCCTGCACACGCACCAGATAACGCGCATAGGTATCGCCTTTGGTTTCGACTGGCACATTGAAATCGTATTGTTCGTAACCCATGTACGGGCGAGCTTTACGCAAATCCCAATCCACGCCGGAGGCGCGCAACATCGGTCCGGTCACGCCATATTGGAGCGCGGTAGCCGCGTCGAGTTTGCCGATGCCCACCATCCGGTCCAGCCAGAGCGGATTCTTCGTCAATAACGCTTCGTACTCGTCAATCCGTTTCGGGAAAATCTTGATGAAGTTCCGCACCGCGGCTTCGAATTCCACCGGCACATCGCGCCACACACCGCCGGGACGGAAATACGTCACCATCATGCGCTGGCCAGAAACCATTTCGAAAATATCGAGGATCAATTCGCGTTCGCGGAAACAATATAAAAACATAGACATCGCGGCGAGGTCAAGTCCTGAGGTGCCGAGCCAGACGAGGTGTGAAGCGATGCGTTGAAGTTCCGTCAGGATCACGCGCAATGCTTGCGCTCTCGGCGGCACATCCAGGTCAACTAATTTTTCAACCGCCATTACATAGGAAAGATTGTTGCCCATATTATTCATGTAATCGAGACGGTCGGTCATCACTTCGGCCTTTTGATAGGTCTTGGCTTCCATG
>DATCTP010000385.1:0-9754 GCA_036567885.1 Anaerolineales bacterium
GCAACCAGCGTTTCTCCTGCATTCAAGCGTTCAATGAATTTATTCACTTCTTTTCTCCTGAAAGTTTTTCAGCCAGCGGATCCACGATGCGGTTCGGGATTAGATGCGCGATGTGAGGAAATGGTTCGCTCATGTGCGGAAGACTCGTCGCCAGCATGAATTGATTTTGAAACTCCGGATCGGTCGGCAATTCAAATCGCTCCACGCGCCGCGTCACCGTTTCGATCTCCTTGCGTTTTTCAATATTCAATAATGCGATACGCGCTCCGTCACCGGCGGCATTGCCAACCGCATATACATTCTCCAGCGGGCAATCCGGGATCAAACCGATCAGCATGGCCTTTTCCTTATCGATATAACTTCCGAAGCCGCCCGCCAATATGATTTTATCAGGAGATTGTAAATTACTGCGTTTGAGTAATGTGCGCGCCGCCGTGAACAACGCGGCTTTCGCCAATTGGATTTGTCTCACATCCTGCTGCGTGATGGGGATGTCTCTTCCGATGGAGGTTTCATTCGCGAACGCGATGACATATTCCATGCCGCTTGCACCCTCGCGAATCCGCGTCGACTCAAGCCCGCGCTTGAATCTGCCACGAGAATCAATGATGCCCACCCGGAAGATTTCCGCCACCGCGTCGATGATGGCTGATCCACAAATCCCTTTGACTTGCCCATTGAAATCGGCATGGTCGGTGTTCCAGCCTTCGATGCCAATGACTTTATATTTTGGTTCAAGCGTTTTTTCATCAATTTGTACGCGCTCCATCGCGCCCGGAGCGGCGCGCATTCCATATTCCACATGCGCGCCTTCAAGCGCTGGACCGGTGGGCGTGGATGTGCAAACCAATCGATTGCGATTCCCCAACACCAGTTCGGCATTCGTCCCGACATCAATGATCAGCCAGTTTTCATCCTGCTTATGCGGTTCTTCGGCGAGAATGACTCCGCTCGTGTCCGCGCCGATGAAGGAAGCGATAGTCGGTAGAACATGAATGTTGCCGGAGGCATTGATGTGCAGTCCAAGTTCGCGCGCTTTGACATCCACCGAATGATGGATCGCCGGGACAAACGGCGCGCGTCCCAAATCCTTGGGCGGCAGATTCAGCACGAGATGGTGCATGGTGGAATTGCCAACCAAAACCATTTCGAGAATATTCTCGGTTTTGATCTTTGCTTTCCGAGCGGCGAGTTTCAATAACTTGTTGAGTGTGTCAATGACGGCTTTATGTAATTTCTCCAAGCCGTCTTTATGCTCAATCGTATATTGAATGCGCGACATAATATCTTCGCCATAGACGATTTGCGGATTCATCTCCGATTCCGCCGCGAGGATTTCACCGGTGCGGAGATTGCAGAGATAAAGCGCAATGGTGGTCGAGCCGATATCCACCGCCGCGCCGTAACTCTCCTCAACCAATCCCGCTTGAATTTGCACAACTTCTTTATCCTGCCAAACGGAGACCGTTACATCCCAATTCGCTTCGCGCAACTTTTGCGATAAGGTTCGCAGACAGGCGTAATCAATTTTGAGATCCGACCATTTGGGCAAGTTCTCTTCGCCGCGTCGGACAAGTCCCATCGAAGTTTCGAGTCCTTTTGCCAGCCGTTCCCAATCAGCAATGGGACGTTCCAAATTGGGCGGCGTCATCGTCACCAAGTATTTGCGAACGGACGGCTTGATCTCGATTTGGCGTTCGCGCGCGCTCTTGCGGACGATTTGTTTGTTGCCGCGGCTTTCTTCGGGAACATTGATGAGCACATCGCCGAGCACTTTGCATTGACACGAAAGCCGCACTTTTCCAACCTGCCAGCTTTTGCTTTTGAGCAGATTCGGACGACGGTCAAAGTAGGCTTTCTCAGCCGATCCAACGGCAGATAGATTTTCGCGTTTGGATTCGATTCCATATCGTTCGAAGCGGCCTTCTTCCACCAAAACCGCGCACTTGCCGCACGTGGCATTTTCCGCGCAAATCGATTCGATCTCCACGCCCAATTCGCGCGCGGCCTCGCGCACGGATTTGCCTTCCTCCACTTGTCCGCGGCGGCCGGAGGGTTGCAGGATAACGGTATGTTTATTGGTCATTTAACGGGAACACCATTCCGCTTGGGAATTTCAATTTTGGCGAACTCCGCTTCGAGTTCGGAAAGAAGCGCCTCGGCAACTTCTTCAGGTGCGCCATCGCGCTCGATCCAATCGCCGCGTTTGTATTGCTTGGCGTAGTCTTCCGTCGAAGTCAAACCGGTTGCCATCGCGTATGCATCAATCGCGTTTTGGATTTTTTGCGAGAGTTGTTTTTTGATCGTGCGTTCATCTCCTTCAACGATAAACGATGTTGGAATGTGTTTCCAATAGGTAATGCGGTATTTTGCCATGTTGCCCTTGTATGAATGGATTATTTTACGAGGGCGGATTGTAAGGGATGTTATTCAGGCGGTCAATATAAAAATCGCTAGCGTGGATTGCCTCTTTCGCTGAAACGTGCTCTATAGTATAATCTCGCTCGCAAGTTCGGTTGAGGGATTTTTTCTCTCATTCATTGAAATTCGAGGAGTGTGAAGCGCTTATTGATCGTAAGGTCAGATGATTCGTTTCGGTTCTAACACGACCCTCAGCCGAGTCTGCGTTGGCTGAGGGTTTTTCTTGGCCCATTTTACTTCGTAAAGGAGGTGAGTCGAATATGGCATTGGTTGTTTTACGCAACGGCGAATCTCAGGATTCGTTATTGAAGCGTTTTCGCAAGAAGGTTGTCAAGAGCGGCGTGTTGAGCACGGTGCGCCGCAAGCGCTGGTATGTTTCCAAAAGCGAACAGCGCCGCATGGAAAAGAAAAAGGCCGCTCGCCGTGTCAAGCGGCGCTCCTTTACCAAGGAGATTGAGTAATATTGGTGAGCTGTGTCAGTGAGTTTGCTTCGATGACATGTGTCATCGAAGTGGGCGATGGACGCTCGCCTGATGGAGGCGTGTATGGCAAAAGAGGATGATAAAATTCGAGCAGAAGGAGTCGTGGTCGAGGCATTGCCCGGAACGCAGTTCCGCGTAAAGCTGGATAACGGTCACGAAGTGTTGGCGTATCTTTCAGGCAAGATGCGAAAGTATTATATTCGTATCTTGTTGGGTGACCACGTGGCGGTGGAAATGTCGCCGTATGATTTGACGCGCGGCCGCATCACGTTCCGCCAGCGCAAGAATGCTCCGATGCCGGTTGAAGAATAGCCATCTCGCTTTGAAATTATCAAAAAAGTCCTTTGCAATTGCAAAGGACTTTTTGTTTCTTGACGATCCATTGAATTAAGGCAAATCTTGGAACGAACTTAATACCTTCATGTAATTTGCCCGTTCGAAAGCGGATGGCTCTGCAATGGCTTTCTGACTCATACTTCCCTGCATCTGTTTGATGGAAGTGTACTCGTGTTGTTCCATCCAGGTTTGTAATTCAGCCAGAATATTGGAAACAGAACTTACGCCATTGTGAAGTAATTCGGAAGCCATCATCGAAACTTTGGCTCCAGCCATCATGGCTTTGAGCACATCTGTGGCGGAGTGAATGCCGCTAGTCAAGGCAAAGTCAACATTGACATGACCGTGCAGCATGGCGATCCAGCGCAGAGGCAGTCTCAATTCAGAGGAAGTACTAAGCTCGAGCGTGTGTGCGATATTCAATTCTTCGATATCGAAATCTGGTTGGTAGAAGCGGTTGAAAAGCACCAGTCCATCTGCGCCCGTTGCGGCGAGACGTTTTACGAAGTGAGGAAGCGAAGTATAGAACGGACTCAACTTTACGGCCAGCGGAATTTTGATTGACGATTTTACGTTTGCTACAAGATCCACTTGCGCGTCCTCGATTTCCTGCGCGGGGACGGCGGAGTCGGTGGGGATGTAGTAGAGATTCAATTCCAGCGCGTCCGCTCCGGCGTCTTGAATGAGGCGGGCGTAGCGCGTCCAACCGCCTTTGGAGACTCCGTTCAAGCTTCCAATCACTGGAATGTTGACAGACTTCTTTAAGTTTTCAACATTGGTCACGTAGCGGTCCGGCAATAAACTGTATGTGCCAACATCGGGAAGATAGGTGAGCGCCTCAGCAAATGATTCGGTGCCGCGTGCGAGATAATGATCCAGTTCAAGACTCTCGTGGATGATTTGTTCCTCGAACAGGGAATACATGACCACCGCGGCGATGCCCGCTTCTTCCATGCGCTTGACCTGCTTAACATTTTTCGACAGCGGCGAGGCGGAAGCCACCAGCGGATTCTTTAGTTTCAAGCCCAGATACGTTGTGGAAAGATCAATCATAGTTTTCTCCAAATAAATGAATAGAGAGTAGTGAAACTACTCTCTATTCCCTTTTCTAGTTTTTGTGTTCTCCGTTGCCGTTGCCATCTGCATCGTAGTGCATGGATGCCATTTGTTGATATAGCGTCCAACGTGATTTGGCATCATGTTGGGCCTCGCGCATCAATTCTTCAGCGCGGGCCTCATCTATCTGTGTGAGCATCTTATAACGGGTTTCGTTGTAAGCGTATTGAGAGAGAGGAATGGTCGGCTCTTTGGATTCGATCATAAGTGGATTCTTGCCCTCGTGCGCCAGGCGCGGATCGTAACGATAAACGGGCCACGCGCCGGATTGAACCGCAAGTTTCTGCTGTTCGAGTCCGTGCACCATATCGTAGCCGTGCTCGATGCAGTGGCTGTACGCGATGATCAGCGAGGGACCATCATACGATTCGGCTTCGAGAAACGCCTTGAGAGTCTGTTGATCGTTGTAACCCATAGAGACGCGTGCAACGTAGACATAACCGTATGCCATGGCGATCAAACCGAGGTCTTTCTTCGGCAGACTTTTGCCGCTCATGGCGAATTTTGCAACTGCGGCGCGCGGCGTGGATTTGGATGCCTGACCACCGGTATTGGAATAAACTTCCGTATCTAGCACCAGCACGTTGACGTTGCGTCCGCTGGCGAGCACGTGGTCGAGACCACCGTAACCGATGTCGTATGCCCAGCCGTCACCACCGATGATCCACACGGTTTTCTTGACCAGCGAGTCGGCAATGCTGACCAAATCTTTTGCACGCGGATCGTTGGAATTAGCAAGTTTCTTTTTAAGTTCAGTCACGCGTCCGCGTTGTTCGTCGATTCCGGCTTCCGTGGCTTGATTGGCATTCAGAATCGCATCCACGAATTCCGAGCCGAGTTCTTTGCGGACACTTTCCATCAGTTCACGCGCATACTCGTTTTGTTTATCGAGCGTCAGGCGCATACCCAGGCCGAATTCAGCGTTATCTTCGAACAGCGAGTTCGACCAGGCGGGACCACGTCCGTTGTTATCTTTCGCCCACGGTGTGGTTGGCAGGTTGCCGCCATAGATGGACGAACAGCCGGTTGCGTTCGCGACAATCGTCCGGTCGCCGAAAAGCTGCGAAACAAGTTTGACGTATGGCGTTTCGCCGCATCCCGCGCAGGCGCCGGAGAATTCAAACAACGGACGAAGCAGTTGCGAATTCTTAATGGTGGATGGATTGATCAGCTTGCGGTCAAGGTCTGGAATCTTCATGAAGAAATCCCAGTTCTTGCTTTCGCTTTCACGCAGCGGCGGTTGCGGCATCATGTTCAAAGCCTTGCGCCCAACTTGGGATTTGTCTTTCACCGGGCAGACTTCCACGCACAAGGTGCAGCCCGTGCAGTCTTCAGGAGCAACCTGAATCGAATAGGTCATTCCTTGCGAGAACTCTTTGTATTTTGAAGGCATGTGCTTGAATGTTTCTGGCGCACCAGCCATCAACTTGTCATCGAAAATCTTTTGGCGAATCACGGCGTGCGGGCAGACCATGATGCACTTTCCGCATTGGATGCACAAGTCTGGTTCCCATACGGGGATTTCAAGCGCGAGATTGCGCTTTTCCCATTGCGTGGTGCCGGAAGGAAAAGTGCCATCCAAAGGCATGGCGCTGACCGGAACATCATTGCCGTCGAAGGCGAGCATGGGCGCCAGCACATTCTTAACAAATTCAGGCGCTTCGTTCGGGACGACAGCGCGGCGCGTGCTCTTCGATGTGGCGGTCGCCGGAACTTTGACCTCATGAAGATTCTCAAGGGTTTGATCCACCGCATCGAAGTTTTTCTTCACCACAGCTTCGCCGCGTTTCCCATACGTCTTTTCAATGGCATGTTTGATTTGCGTGATTGCATCTTCGCGCGGCAAGATTCCGCTGATGGCGAAGAATGCGGTCTGCATGATGGTGTTGACGCGGTTTCCCATGCCGGTCTTTTCAGCGACTTCATAGCCGTTGATGACATAGAACTTAAGTTTCTTTGCCACGATCGCTTTCTGGACTTCAATCGGCAACTGATCCCAAACTTCATCTTTTCCGTACAAACTGTTCAGTAAAAAGACTCCGCCCGGTTTGGCATATTTCAACATCTCGAACTTTTCCAAAAAGTTGGATTGGTGACATGCCACAAAGTTGGCTTGATTCGCTTCGATCAAATATGGAGCCTGGATTGGCTTTGATCCGAAGCGCAAGTGCGATGTGGTCACCGTTCCGGCTTTCTTCGAGTCATAAACAAAATAACCTTGTGCAAAGTTATCGGTCTCTTCACCGATGATCTTGATTGAATTTTTGTTGGCGCCGACGGTGCCATCCGAGCCAAGGCCGAAGAACATACAGCGCACGGTCTCTTCCGGTTCAATCGAGAAGGATGAGTCAACCTCGAGGCTGGTGTGGCTGACATCATCGTTGATTCCGACAGTGAAATGATTCTTTGGTTCGGGTTTCTTTAATTCATCCAGCGTGGCTTTGACCATGGCGGGCGTGAATTCTTTCGATGAAAGCCCGTACCGTCCGCCGATGACTTTGATGTTGGAGCGCTTGCTCTCTACCAGTGCGTTAACAATGTCGAGGTAAAGCGGCTCGCCGGATGACCCCGGCTCTTTTGTGCGGTCCAGTACCGCGATGGTTTTGACGGTCTTGGGCAAAGCCTTGATGAAGTAATCTATCGGGAATGGGCGATATAAACGGACGCGTATGACGCCGACCTTCTCGCCTTGCGCGGCCAGATGTTTTACGGTGGCTTCAGCGGTTTCGCCGCCTGAGCCCATGATTACCACGACACGTTCGGCTTCGGGATGCCCAGCGTAATCAAAGAGATGATATTCTCGTTCGGTGATCTTGGCGAACTTGTCCATCATTTCCTGCACGATGGCAGGCGTCGCTTGATAGAACGGATTAACCGTTTCGCGTCCCTGGAAATAGACATCCGGATTCTGCGCCGTGCCGCGTATGAATGGATGATCGGGGGATAACGCACGCGCCCGATGAGCGCGAACCAGTTCATCGTCAATGAAAGAGCGGAGTTCTTCATCTGTGAGTTTAAAGATCTTGGCAACTTCATGCGAAGTGCGGAAGCCATCGAAGAAATGCAGGAACGGCACACGCGCTTTGAGAGTGGCGGCTTGCGCGATGGCGGCGAAATCATGCGCTTCCTGAACGGAACAGGATGAAAGCAGGGCAAAGCCCGTTTGGCGAACAGCCATCACATCTTGATGATCGCCAAAAATGGAAAGTGCCTGTGCGGCAATTGAACGCGCTGCCACATGGAAAACGGTGCTGGTGAGTTCGCCCGCGATCTTGTACATATTTGGGATCATCAGCAACAAACCTTGCGAAGCGGTGAACGTGGTGGTGAGCGCTCCGGCTTGAAGCGCGCCGTGGACTGCGCCCGCCGCGCCGCCCTCGGACTGCATCTCGATCACGAGCGGAACAGTTCCCCATAAATTGGGCTGGTGTTTGGCGGACCACGCGTCGGCGTGTTCGCCCATAGGGGAAGAGGGTGTGATCGGATAGATTGCGATCACTTCATTCAAACGGTGGGCAACCGAGGTGGTGGCTTCGTTGCCGTCAATGGTTACTACAGGGCGTTTCATACTAGCTCCTTTGAGATCATTAAGGGTGCGTCGCACCCGGTTTATTGAGTTTTGTTTGAGCGAGATCGCGGTCCGTTTCTTGGATTTTCCTCCACGGCTGGTGCGACGCACTTGCTCTAACTTTCTAAGTGTATCCTCCAATAGAGCATGGCGTTAGTTATTTATGACTTAAATCCCCATGTGGGTTGTCATATTTCGGACAAGGATAGGTAGAATTGAAAAACAGGGATGAAGTGCAATCTTCACTAAAGAGTAATATCATAAATTTTTCGTGTCAATCAAGCAATCGAAAAAAGTTTCTTTTCGACATATTTCAAGGAATCATCCCTACTGACCATCCTCCCCATAATAAGTCGCCCATTCCTTTTGGATCTTGACTCGCGATCAGTTGTGCGGCAAATTTTTCCCGTTGTGACTGCATATCATCTTCCGATAATTTTTGTGCATTAATGATAATCTCCGAGCTATTTGTTTGTCCAGTTTTTAAATCTAGATATGGCGTTGCTATTCCAGTAAAGCTGCTATCATTGTTATGACCAAAGACTCTATTTATTTCGGCAGTTTTTACGGTATCAGCGGAATATATTAAAAAAAAGACCGGTTCTATATGAGCAATGTTTTGAGCATCTTGATAGTAAAGTAACTCTGTCGGTACTGTTCCGATATTATTGCCTTGTCCGTCTGTCAATTGAAATAATAGATTGGTTTTTTGTATAGGATATTCTCCCATACTATTGACAAGACCATATTGACCTCCAAATTTTATAAATATGAATTCATCATTTTGAGCTTTTTTATTAATAGTCCATTGACCAGGTTGTGCCAGTTTTATTCCCGGTGGCAATTTAGCCATATTGACTGACCCATCGGCATTTAATAATGATCCACCCGCCGAAGTTTTCCAATAGTCCATGACCGACTGTCTTAATACTCCAGTTGTGACCATGTCTTCATTGGTGGCTGGGATATTCGGATTGGTCAGATCAAAAGTTATTGTCATTTGATCAGGGGCTATTTCCACTGGCAATGGGACTGAAGTCTCGCTTGGAGCGACTGATGGTATAGCTGAAGGAGACGGCGGAATCGAAGTCGATGGTTCGGTTGGAGTCACTGGTGCATTTGGGGTTGACGTTGGTGCAGGAGAGAAATTGCCTGCGGCGCAGGCCGTGAGGAATAGAGTTAGTAAAAGGAGAACGATATATTTCATGAATTCATCCTTGCATATATTTTTCCAAATATGTTCTTGCCAAAAACAGAGCCGCTAGTGTTTTTGTATCCGGCATTTCACCTTGTTCCGCCATCTCGATGGCTTTTTGAATCGGAATCTTTTCCACTTGCAAGAATTCATCCGCATCGGGCTTGAGCGGATTGTGAGTCAAATCTGTGGCAAGGAATACTGCCATGAATTCAGTCGAATAACCCGGCGCCAGATAAAAGTCACCGATGCGTTCGAGCTTACCCGCCGCCATTCCGGTTTCTTCGCGGATCTCGCGCGCCGCGCAGACATCGTGCGGCTCATTTCCTTCGCGCGTACCGGCCGGCAGTTCGAGCAAATCTTTTCCGGCTGCATGGCGATACTGACGGACGAATAACAAATTGCCTTTATCATCCACTGGAATGATGATCACCGATCCGCCATGTTCAACGATTTCATATTTTGTCTCGCGGCCATCCGGCGTCTTCAAGTAATCGCGTCGGATTTTGAAGGCGCGTCCCTGGAACACCGGCTCGGATTTTAAAAGTTCAAATGGCATGATCGCCTCCTAGAAATAAGCCCAGACGTTTTGGTCTGGGCTTATTGATTCACTTGAGTTTAGAGTTCGTGGAACCT
>DATCTP010000386.1:0-3201 GCA_036567885.1 Anaerolineales bacterium
GAAAAACTCATTAAACGCAATAGTCAAATCGGTCAATATACGAGCATCGCCGCGCTGGTTGTGCTTGGCGTCGGCATGTACATTTCTTTCACGAGGCCCGATCTATTTGCATGGTCCGTCACGTCGCTGGTGGCCGGTTTCACCATGACGCAAGTGGGTATGTTCTTCAGCAATCGCTGGGGACGAAGTCCCAGACCTGACGAACAATTGGATGCGGGATTAAAAGGTTTGCCAAATGAAGATACGATATATCACTACGTCACGCCTGTTTCCCATCTTTATGTTGGCGCGGCGGGAATTTGGGTTTTGCTTCCGCTTCATCAGCGCGGACGCGTGACGTATCAAAAAAATCGCTGGAAGATTTCCGGCGGCGGATTCATGCAGAACTACTTATCCATTTTTGGTCAGGAAGGCCTCGGTCGTCCTGAACTCGAGATTGTCAGCGAAATAGATTCAATCAAAAGACATCTTGTCAAGAAAATGGAAAATGAAGGCGATGTTCCTGAAATTCAAGGCGCGCTGATCTTTACCAACGATCTGGTGGAAATCGAAGCGAATGATGCGCCGACGCCCGCTTTAAAACTCAAACAGCTCAAGGATTTCATCAGGCAAAAATCAAAAGAGAAACCCTTGCCTCAAAAATCCATCGAACAGGTAAAAGGAATTTTCGGGGATTCTTAATGAGTTTCATCTCAGCCAAGATAAAAGAAAATTGGCAAACCTTTATCATCGCCTTGCTGTTAATCGCAGGAATTTGGTTTCGCCTTTCCCTTTATGGTGACCCGCGGCTTTCTATCGGAATGAATGACACAGAATCCTACATCAACTCTGCCAATGCTCCCCTATTTTCGTGGAAGTTATTCGCGGATCAAAGACTTTTCACAACCAACCTTTTATATAAGCTGGCCAATAATACGCAAGAATGTAAACTAACAGATATAAGTCTTCCAACCAAAGGAAGCGTTCGCGAAGTCCAGCCGTGTTTTGATAAGATCGCACTTTTACAAAACCTGCTGTCCATCCTCGGATGGTGCCTCCTGGCATGGACAACTTCGCGCTGGCTTAAAAATCCTTTGGCAAAAATCTTGAGTGTAATCCTTATCCTGGCGTTTGCCTTCACTCCACAAATCGCCGAATGGGATAGTATTCTAAGTTCCGAATCGCTCTCGCTGTCCTTGTTCGTGGGTTCCTTCGCCCTCTTGCAGGAAGTCGCCTTTCGAGTACTCTATCGAAGCGAATCCCTGAATTCAACTCCAAATATAGTGCTCATCTCTGGCTGGATGATCGTGTTTACCCTCTGGGTTTTTATTCGCGACGCTCACCTTTATGTCATACCCATCACGATTCTTTTTCTCTCTGTACTTCTATTCATCAAAAAGTTTCGCCAAACCAAAATCCCTGTGGTGATCATCGCTATACTATTTGGAATCTTCGTTCTTGGATATGTCTCTGCAAAGGATAGCCTACGAGCCACACATTATCCATTACAACATGCATTTGAAGCGTATATTTTCCCTTTCCCAGCGCGAGTGCAATTCTTCGAGAATCTGGGCATGCCGAACCAGCAATCGCCTGCCTTTCAAAACTGGTTTGACGCGCAAGGCACCAAAACTTATGGGGTGTTTCTCATCACGCATCCGCGCTTTGTTATTTCAACTCTGTTCAACCAAAGTTTTTATTTCAACTCCGATTCCTTGCAGCCTTACTACAACCTATCCTCGGAACTAAGCGTCAGAAACACATCAGACCAAATTGGAAAGCTTTTTCATCCGGAGTCAAATTCTGTTTACCTTTTGGATACGGTAATGCTAATTTCCTTGGGTATAGCCAGTTTCAAGCATCGCGATCCTTGGATCACATCCTGGATTTGGCTAGCGCTTTGGGTTTTTCTGTGTGCTTCTATAACTCTGTTTACGAACTTCTTTGGCGATACCATCGGTGCTGCCCGTCATGTCTTCCCGCCAGTGGAATTATTCCGGCTTTCTCTTTGGATATTCTTGATGATTCACATTGATTATCTTCTGGAAAAATAAAATCAGCAAATCCAGTTCATGGTTTTTTTATGAACGAAAACGCGGCAATTATGTCGCTAGATTTCATGGTACACTTGTTCTATTGCTTTAAGCAGTAGACTTTTGTTTGATTTCAACATTTCATGAATCCAATCGATTTTCTGAAAGAGACTTGAGCGCAATACACGTATGAATTCCATTGTTGCCATAGATATTGAAACCACCGGCTTGGATAACGAACGCGAAGCTATCACCGAAATTGGGGCAGTCAAATTCAAGGGGAATCGAGTAGAAGATGAATGGTCATCCCTGATTAATCCCAATCGCCACATTCCTGAATTCATCACCGGTCTGACCGGCATCGACGATGCGATGGTTCGTCAAGCGCCGCGCCTGCGCGATGTGGCGCACGAACTGGAGGCATTTGTCGGTGACGTGCCGATTGTGGGACATAACATCCGCTTCGATCTGGGTTTTCTGCAAAAACAACAAATCCCGTTTTCATTCAACGAAGTTATTGACACGTACGAACTGGCCTCCATTCTTTTGCCGAACGCGAGTCGATATAACCTGGGCGCGCTCGGAAAAGCATTGGGCGTTGCCCTGCCCGCCACGCATCGCGCTTTGGATGATGCCAGAGCCACGCACGGAGTCTTCAATCGTCTTTATGAGATGGCGCGCGCATTGCCGCTCGATCTGATTGCAGAAATTGTCCGGCTGGGCGAGCCGATTGACTGGGATGCAAATTATATTTTTCAAGAAATTTTACGAGCGCACACAAAAGAAGGCATTCAAGCAAAAAAAGTAAAAGGCAAATCAAAAATATTTAACGATGAGAATGATCGTTTCCCGCCTCTGGAGAATCCAGAAACGCCGAACGCGCTCAACGCTGATGAAGTCGCGTCCATTCTTGAATATGGCGGACCATTCTCACAGTATTTTGAATCGTACGAACATCGCCCCGAACAAGTGGAAATGCTCAAGGTGGTGACGAACGCACTTTCCAACGGAAACCATTTGATGGTCGAAGCCGGAACCGGCGTAGGAAAATCATTTGCATATTTAGTGCCGGCCGCGTTGTTTGCGATTCAGAACAATACGCGCGTCGTGGTCTCCACCAACACTATTAATCTGCAAGATCAATTAATTCAAAAAGATATTCCTGATCTGCGCGCCGCGTTGAAACTTG
>DATCTP010000387.1:0-2263 GCA_036567885.1 Anaerolineales bacterium
GGGGGGCAATCCATTTCTTCACCACCGGCAATAAAATTTTCAACGAGATAAATGATGCGTCAATCGTTGCGAGCGAGATTGGTTCCGGTAAAGACTCGACGAAGCGCGCATTGGTTTCTTCCATAATCACCACACGCGGATCGTTGCGTAGCTTCCAGTGCAGGATTCCCTTGCCGACATCAATGGCATAGACTTTCGCCGCGCCGCGTTGAAGCAGACAATCGGTGAAGCCGCCGGTCGAGGCGCCGACATCCGCACAAGTTAAATCTTTTACATCCATGTTGAATGATTCCAGCGCAGCATCCAGTTTTTCGCCGCCGCGCGAAACAAAGCGCGGACCGGAGTCAACTGTCAGAGCGGCATCAGGCTCAAGCGTGGTCGCCGCTTTGAGGGCAGTCTGACCGTTCACACGAATTTGTCCCGCCATGATCAACGCCTGCGCCTTGGCACGGCTTTCCGCCAATCCGCGTTCGACAAGCAAAACATCCAGACGAACTTTGGTCACACAAGTATTTTACAGTAAAATATCCTTATGTTCATTGCTTTGCTCAAAACCATGCGCCCGCGTCAGTGGTCGAAGAACATTTTTGTGTTTGCCGCGTTGGTCTTCGATAAACAGTTATTTCACCGCGCGGCTTTCCTTCAAACCCTTGCCGGTTTTTTTCTCTTCTGCCTGATCTCAAGTAGTGTTTATATTTTCAACGACATCGTTGATATCGAAGCCGACCGCCAGCATCCCGAAAAAAAGAAACGCCCCATTCCTGCGGGCGAATTGCCTTTGAGCGCGGCATGGATCGCCGGAACACTAATAACGATCATCACTCTGGCGGTCAGTTACTTTATGGACGGGGAATTCGCGCTCGTTTTATTGGTGTACTTCCTGCTCAACCTCGCCTATTCCCGCTGGCTCAAACATATTCCGATCATTGATGTTTTGGTACTGGCGGCTTGTTTCGTTTTACGCGTGGAAGGCGGCGTAACGTTGATTGACGTGCAACGCTTCTCGCCGTGGATTTATATTGTGATGACCCTACTTGCTTTGTACCTCGGTTTTGGCAAGCGCCGCGCCGAACTGGCGCTACTGGCGCAAGGCGCTGGCTCGCACCGCAAAGTTTTTGAAGGCTATACTATTCCTCTGCTCGATCAATATATTCTTATCGTTTCAGGCACGACCATTGTGGCATATTCGCTTTATACGTTTACCGCCCCGAATGTTCCTGCCAATCACAGCATGATGCTGACGATTCCCTTTGTCCTTTATGCGATCTTCCGTTATATGTATTTGATTCAAATCAAACATTCAGGCGGCGCGCCCGAAGAGATTTTGCTTTCTGACCGGCCACTCCAGATCGCAATGGCGTTGTGGGCGCTGGCGGTGCTGGCGGTCTTTTATCTTTCTCCGGCATGACCTCCGCTTCCGCGCCCGGAAAAATCATTCTCTTCGGTGAACACGCGGTGGTTTACGGACGGCCCGCGCTAGCGGTCCCCGTTACGCAAGTTCACGCGGATGTCGATATTTCGGATTCGTCCAAAGCTGGAATCTGGATCGATGCGCCTGATATTGATCTTCACGCCGAATTGAATTCGCTTCCCGCCGACCAGCCGCTGGCTGCCGTTATTCATAAGTTTTTTCCTCACCCCGTCCCCTCTCCCGCTGGGAGAGAGACAACGGGTGATGGAATAGAAATTAGAATCTCATCCACTATTCCTGTCGCATCGGGACTCGGTTCCGGCGCGGCGGTGTCCGTTGCACTGACACGCGCATTGTCATCTCATCTTGGTCAATCTATGACAAACGAACAAGTCAATGCAATGGCTTATGAGATCGAAAAGATTCATCACGGCACGCCATCCGGCATTGATAACACGGTAATTACTTATGCCAAGCCGGTATTCTTTGTTAAACGTTTCCCCTCTCCTGATAGGAGAGGGGCCGGGGGGGAGGTCGAAATATTCAAAGTGGGCAAACCATTTACAATCGTGATCGCTGACACTGGCATCTCTGCGCCGACCAAAGAAGCCGTTGGTGATGTCCGCAAGTTGTGGGAGGCGGATAAAGAAAAATGGGAAAAGGTATTTGATAAGATTGGTGAGATCGTAAAGAAGGCAAAAGAGAAAATAGAAAACGGAAATTGGGAAGAGCTTGGTGAGTTGATGAATCAGAACCATTCGTTACTACAAGAGATGACAGTCTCATCAGTAGAACTTGATAAACTGGTTAATGCGGCGCGGAACGCTGGCGCACTGGGTGCAAAGCTCAGCG
>DATCTP010000388.1:0-3103 GCA_036567885.1 Anaerolineales bacterium
CGGCTTGTTCTGCGGCATCCAACAGTTCAAACGACGATGCAGTAAGCGTCAAATCATATTGAGCAAACGCCGGAGCCTGTTCGGGAAGTGTTCCGCCCATCACCAGAATCGGTTTGTCAATTCCAAGTTCGCGCAGATGGATTCCCTCTTCCACAATCGCCACGCCGATGTAATCTGCAAACGGAGCAATATACGGCGCAACGCCATCCACGCCATGACCATACGCATTGGCTTTCAAGACCACCATTACTTTCGCAGGCGCAACCTGTGCGCGGATGTTTTCAAAATTTCTTTTCAGCTGGGGAAGATTGACTTCGAGATACGTTGGACGCATAAAAGCATTTTAAGACGTAATGCGTAAAACGTAAATTGCCGTTACGTTTTACGCATCATAAATTCGAGCAAATTGCGGGGTTAATTATATCGCCGCACTGCCAGCACCGCGTTATGACCGCCGAATCCAAACGCATTGCTGATTGCCAGATCGATCTTTTTCTCGCGCGCTTTATTCGGGATGACATCTAAATCGCATTCCGGATCGGGAGTCTGATAATGAATCGTCGGCGGGAGAATCCCTTCGCGAATAGCTTGCACGCAAATAATGACTTCCAACGCACCGGTCGCACCCATCATGTGTCCGGTCATGGATTTCGTGGATGAGATCGGGACTTTATACGCCAATTTGCCAAACGCCCCTTTGACCGCACGCGTTTCAGATTGATCATTCAACAGTGTTCCGGTTCCGTGCGCGCTGATATAACCGACATCTTCTAAATTAGCTTTCGCCGAATTCAATGCTTGGCGAATCGCCGCCGCACCGCCCTCGCCATTTTCATGAGGCGCAGTAACGTGGAACGCGTCCGCCGTTGCACCATAGCCAGCAAGTTCTGCAAAAATATTTGCACTGCGCGCCTTGGCGTGAGATTCATTTTCCAGTACCAGCACCGCCGCGCCCTCGCCCATCACCAAACCGTCGCGGTTCTTATCAAATGGTGCCGGTGTCATTGAGTAATCATCATTGTGACGCGACATCGCGCCGACGCGATCAAAGGCTGCCACGCCGACTGAAGTCACGACAGCCTCAGACGCGCCTGCCACCGCGACATCAATCATTCCAGACCGAAGCATCATGAACGCCATGCCAATTCCATCCGCACCCGACGCGCAAGCCGAAGCCACCGAAAAGCTCGGACCCTTGATGCCATGATCAATCGCGACCAATCCCGCCGCGCCGTTTGCCATCAACATCGGGATCAAGAACGGACTGACGCGCCGCGGACCTTCCTTATCATTGGTCAGCACTGCATCTGCGATGGACTTCAAGCCTCCAATTGCCGACGATATAACGATCCCAATACGCGCTGCATTGGCTTCCGTCACTTCGAGTCCTGCGCTGGCAATCGCCTGGTCCGCAGCGACAGACGCAAATTGTTCAAACCGATCACGGCGGCGCGCCTCTTTGCTATCCATATATTTTTCAGGTTCAAAATTCTTGACCTCGCAAGCAATATGAACCAACAAATTGGAATGATCGAATTGCGTAATCGGCCCCACGCCCGATACGCCATTCGTCAGGTTCTTCCAGGTTTCGGGGACCGTCACGCCGAGCGGGTTCACAGTCCCCATTCCAGTAATGACAATTCGTTCCATGATTTAACTCCTCTATGAAAGATATTTCAAACCCGAACCGGTTAGCACAACCACAACCGGATCGGATAAATTGGCAACGGACTTTTCCAACGCATCCCAGACAATCGCCGATGTTGGCTCTACATAAAACCCCAAACGCGCCAACGCGTCACGCCCCGGCAGGATAGACGCTTCATCCACCGCTGTAAAGCGGCCGCCGCTTCGACGCGTGATCTCCACGACCGCTTCTGCGCGCACGGGCCAGCGATTGCGGACTCCTTCGGCGAGCGTTGGAGATTCTTCGATATCATCCATCGTTCCATTTTTCCACAACGCATATAACGGCGCGCATGCGCTGGCTTGCACACCAACGATCATCGGCATTTTTTGAATTCTATCAGCGCGCAACAAGGATTCAAAGCCGCGCGCCACGCCAAGTAAAAATCCGCCCTGCCCGGCGGGAAGAATCACCGCGCCGGGTTCGCGTCCAAGTTGTTCGTATATTTCATAAGCGCAGGTAGCATATCCCGGAAGATTGAATGGCAAGTAGGCATGGCTCGCATAAACCATTCCTGATTCTGCGGCTTGCATTACCGCTTCCGATGCCCTCGAGCGCGGACCCGAAATCGGAATCAATTCCGCACCATATGCTTCGATTTGCGCCCGTTTTGGACCGGAAGCAGAATCCGGAACATACACCCGCGCCTTGATTCCCGCACGCGCCGCGTATGCCGCAAACGACGCGCCCGCGTTGCCAGATGAATCTTCGATAGCTTCTTTTATTCCGCGCGAACGCAGGAATGAAACAAGAGCCGCCGTGCCGCGATCTTTGAACGATCCGCTTGGATTTAGGTATTCGCACTTAAAATAAACTTCGCGTCCAAAAACTTTAGCGGAAATTAACGGGGTGTTCCCTTCGCCCAATGAAACGGAATCCATTCGCAGTGCCGAACGACTCAGATTATAGACAAAGGGTTCAACGTAGTCATAAAGTCCGCCACAATTGGGACATTTGTACGGCGCGCCTGAATCAGGATAAGGTTGTCCGCAGTTTAAACACACAACTTTCATTTCATTTCAGCCAACGCATGAATATCGTCCCAGCCATAAGCTGTTTCCTGCAAAATTGCTCCACCGATTTCGAACGGTCTATCGCGCAGATAAACGCCGCCCAGCTTTTCATAAAACCGACGCGCCGGATTGGCGGATAAAACCCACAGAAGCATGTTGCTTATACCAAGTTCAAACAAACCTCGCACCGTTGCTCTGACGAGCAAACAGCCCATTCCTTGTTGCTGAAAATCCGCGAGCAGATAAATGGCATACAGTTCACCGCGATAGCTTGGATCGTTCTCACGTTCTTCACCAAAATATGCAAAACCGGCGATCCGGTTATTCTCTTCCGCAACCAAAACTTGCCGAGCATGCGCAACCATCACACTTTTCCACCAATCTCTTCGACGTTCAAAAGATT
>DATCTP010000389.1:0-9077 GCA_036567885.1 Anaerolineales bacterium
CCGCTTTTCATCCTGATGACACTTGCCTCGCCGGTGGTCTGGGAGCATCACGGAATCTTCGTGGCGTTATCGTTCCTGCTCCTGCTCAAGCGTCTTGATTCACCTAACGAATGGTTATGGTTTGGCTTTGCCTATTTCCTCGAATTCATCCTGCCAACCTTCGACTTTCTTCCATGGTCTTACGGACGTTTGATCGCGCCGCTCATTATCTTATGGTTGATGTGGAGGGCAACCAAGAAGCAGAATCCATCGCGTTTCTTTACCGTATTCAACGATTGGTTGAATAAGCTGCCTGCATGGACAATTTGATTGGAGTGTGCACTGTAATGGAAACCTTGATGAAAACTCCGCGTGATACCATTTCCATTCGTCCAGCACAGACAACCGACGTTCAAGCCTTTCGCAGCTTACGTTTGGAAGCCCTGCACAACCATCCAGAATCATTTAGTTCAGATTATGTTACCAACCGCGAACAGCCTTTGGAGTTCTGGGTAGATAAATTGCATTCCCTTGGAAGCGAAAGTATGATCTTCTTCGCAACCCACAATGACCGCTTGATCGGGATGTGTGGTATTGTGCGCGGAAATTCACCAAAAACAAATCACGGCGCTAGCATTTGGGGAGTCTACGTCCAACGAGAGTGGCGGGATTTAGATATTGCCGAAGGGTTAATAAACATATGCATTGAGTGGGCACGCGAACGCGGAATTAAGATCATCCGGTTAGCCGTTGTCGCAACAAATGCAGCCGCGATTCGATGCTATAGTCGTTGTGGCTTTACCATCTACGGCGTTGACCCGCAGGCAATTTATTGTGACGGCAAATCATACGATGAATTGCTAATGGTGCGGCTTATGTAAATTCCAAGCACAAACCTTTAGGTATTCATCAAATTATTCAACGCCTGCACAAACACTTCCACCATCTTCTCCAAATTGATCTCTTCCGAAACAATGCGATACGACTCTGCGCCCATCGTTCTCAAGCGTCCCACATCTGATAACGCCAATCGCATCGTGTCGACCAGCGCATCATAATCATCGGGCACGATCTGCCAGCCGTTCGATTCGCGGACGAGATCATCCTGTGTGCCATCGCCTTTCGCGACAACGATGGGCAAGCCGTAACTCATCGCTTCTTGAACAGCGAGTCCACCGGTTCCGGGCAGGACAAAAAGGTCGGCTTCCGTAAAATAGGGCTTCAACTCCGCTCCATGCTTTGCGCCGATAAACTCCGCGGATGGATACACTTGTTTCCCCAGCGATTCCAAATGTTCGCGTTCCGGACCATCGCCAACGATGGTCAATCTCGGCTTTGATTCGATTTCGGAGCAGGCTCGTAATAGATCATCCACGCGCTTGCGTGCCTGCAATCGTCCCACAAAAAGAATGACGGGGTTGTCTTTGAAAGCGGATGGACGCACAGGAAGAGAAAACGATGGCTTTGGTGAAACTGCATTCGGCGCCACAAAAATCTTTTCGCGCGGAAAACCGAGCGCGGCATATTCGTCCGCCCCGCGCTGGCTATAAGAGATCAGTGCGTCGAATTGATTGATAAAATTAATTCTCCCCCTCACTCTGAGTTCATCTCCCCATGGGAGAGGGGGTGGGGTGAGAGGCGGCGCACCCAACCCCCAACCGATGACTTTTTTTCCTCGTGAGTGCATCCATTTCACGGCGGAGGATGTCGCGAGATAACGCGGATTGGCTTCCACGATCAATGCATCCGGATTCCAATGTCCAAGCCAATCAATAAATCCGCGTTGATAACATAAGTAAAGAGAACCATTGAAGATGTGAATGTTTTTTGCGGGAACATAATTTGCAATTTGCAATTTGCCATTTGTGATTCCTTCATTCGCGCGCGGTAAACCGGCAAACAAACTCAGGCCGCCGTCGCAGGCTTGCGCCAGCATGTCAAAGAATGGGACGCGATACGTTGGCAAGACGCGTTGTTGAAGTGCGAGCCGAGGGGAAAACAAAAAACTTTTCACGGACAAGACTGACCTGGCTGGAGGCGCGTATAGATGATGGCAACAGGGTCGCTATAAACCTTGCACCATTCTTTTTCGCTGGTCAAAGTTTCAATAAGCAATGGTTCGTCGCTGACAGAAAGCATCAGGAGATTAATTTTGTTCTGATCAAGGATGCGCTGCCAACCCGGCTGAGCATTTGCCACAGTAAGATAAAGCTCAAACTCAGGGGGAGTGTATACCATTCCAAACCTTGTATCAATCCAAACCGAGCGCGAGGGCAGGGCAAAAATCAAATAACTGGAAAAAGTCAGGTCGCTCCATAAAGGGCCCGGCAATTCCGGATGTTGTGAAAGCCAAACCGTTGCGGCGACAGGTGTATTGGTGCTGATCGCCGGTGAAGTGCGAATTCCCATTCTTGCCCGCAGACCGGGCAATGCTACAAACGGGGTTAACAAAATCAAAAAAGCGATCAAGTAGTTGACAATGGGTAAACCTTTTTGAATAGGATAATCCGACCAAGAAACATTCCAACTTGACAGAAGATAAGCGCTAAAACCCGCCAGCATGAAGATTCCCCAAATCACATAACGGACACCGGAGAGAGCCATCCACAACATTCCAATCAGCCAGACCCATTCCAGCAACGAGAGCCGCTTCTTGGAAAGCGATGCAAGCGGGACCATGAGCAATACCCACATAAAAAAGATATTCATCTGCCAGCCGGAATTGGTGGGTGGCAGGAATTCGCTACTGATATCCCAGGAGGAATTTGCAATGTAAGAACGAACAAGAGATATCCAAAGGAAAATATCATAGGGTGTAATCAAAGTGGCAAGAAAACTGGCAATCGTGACCAGAAGCAATTGTTTCCGATTCCCCCGTCCGAAGATCAGTGCGGACCCTTCCAATATAAAGAGAAGCAAAAAAGATTCATGCAGATTAGCCCATAACCATGCAACCAGAGGCAATGTCCACAAAAGCCAATGCACATTACTCTTTTTTCTATCGGTCATTCTCCGTTCCACTTCAACCGGCTTTTCCTGCGTTTCCCATTTCCATAGAACAAAGAGACTTATAGAAAATAAGGGATAAGCAAACAACTGCGGACGAAATGCCCAATTATTACTGCTTGCCAGACCCGCCACAATAACCAAGAGCGAAGCCAAGCGTGTGTCGGTTCTCATTTCCCGCATCCAGACCCATAAAAATCCAAACGCCATGCCAATGCAGATGACTCGCAGGATAAACGTTAAGTTTAGACCACCATCGTTGTATGCAAGCCAGAAGATCACTGCAGAAAGCCAGGGTTGATTCATGATGGATTCGCCTGCCTCGGTATAACTATAAGTATCAATGGAAGGCACGCGTCCAAGTTGAAGGACATCGTGCCCCAAACGGAGATACCACCAATAATCATGAGGACTCAGCGGCAAAAGAAATGCAATCAAAAGCAATGGTAATAGAGCAATACTTAGCCATAGGAGTTCATAACTAACATTGCGATGAAAAGACTTTTCCATAGATTATTCCGCGATGATGACTTTAGATGACTTTAATTCATTATAACCAGACGCGCGCCGCTTTTCCGCTCATAAAAAGCACACAATACCCAGAAGAACATGTTCGGGCTGTACGAGTTGAGAAGAAATGCCGATTCATTTGGGTGGAACATGCGGCGCGGACCACGCCGGTGATTTATGCACATGCACGACTTTCCATTTTCCCGCCTGCCTGACCATCACGCGGGTCTCGTTATGAGCCACCACTTGCACGCCATCGGGCAATGCGGTGCTGGTCAATAACGTGTAACTGGCAATCGCCGTATCGCCATACCGCTGAATACAAAGATTGGAAAGATCGAAGCGCGTCTCCGCTTTTTGTTTGACATCCGAACCGAAGACCGTTCCGTTCTGTGCGTTGGACGTCATCATGAATTCATGGAACGGCAAACCGTCAATGCGATTCGGCGTGACCCACCATTCGTAAAGAGTCAGGTCGGATGCCGTCGTTTCGTGATAGGCGGAAATATCGTTTTCCTGAATCGACGTCAAATGACGCACGAGAAAATCATAAACTTCCTGATCCATTTATTCCTCCAGCAAAATTTTGAGATAGCGGTCAGTCATCTTATCCAAACCGAGAGAGGCTTCCGCTTGCGCCCGCGCGGCGTGACGAAAGCGCGGCTGATCGTTCAATATTTCCGCGGCAGATTTGGCAAGCACAGCGATATCGGGATGATCCAATTTCCATACATCGCCTCCATACGGGACGAGTCTTCCCGAATCACCAATAACAAGTTCATTCAATGCCCCGGTATCGAAGCCGATTACGGGAAGTCCGCACGCCATCGCTTCGATGACCGAGTTCGGGCAGGCGGCGTTAATATCGGCGGAGAAAAGCACATGAGCCGAACGATCTAACTGCGGGATTTGTTCGCGCGATACCGCGCCAGCCCAGTGAATGGAAATGTGCGAGCGCGCTTGAACCGATACTTTATGTTCCTCAGAAATCTTTCCGACCACCATCAATTCAACCGGCAAATGATGTTGCTCGGCGAGAGTCTCCGTTAATTGAATGGCATTCTCCAATCCCATATCATATCCGCCGCCAAGATTTCCTTCAACGATCAACAATCGAAATTTATCATTGGGAAGATCACTGACGCCATTCGGATTATACATATTCAAATCAATTCCATTATGAACCACAGAAAAAGGAACGTGCGGTCTGCCGTACCAATCGTCCCACCAACGCTGTGAGAATTCGCTTTGATACAAAATATGTGTGGCGATTCTGGAACGAATGAAGGAAAGAATCAAGTTGCCGTATTCGGCGCGCAAAAAATGTTTAAGCCCGGTATTCTTCTTGCGATGGATCCAATTGATTCCGTCGAGGCGCTGGACAATACGCAGGCCGCGCCGCTTCGCTCTCCATAACGGAAGCAGGTTACGCGTCCCGGCAATGACCAAAACGGATTCAGTCGCCTCATCCGCATTGTGAGTCACATCCATGCCGCGTTGTTTGAGTCCCGCCTCGAACTTGAGTCGAAACGAAGTCATGCCGCCCATTCCATCCACCGCGGGAACAATCGCAATGCGAGCCATGCAATAAATTATATCGCGGTCATTTCGTGGTATCCTTAGCTATCCTGCTACGGAGTTGACAATGTACGTTGCCATCGAAGGGGTAATCGGTGTGGGCAAGACCACGCTCGCCCGCCTGTTACAACCCGCATTTGAATCTGAAATCCTTTTGGAAATCTTCGAGGAGAATCCGTTTCTCTCCGATTTCTACAGCGACCGTGAACGTTATGCGTTTCAAACGCAGATATTTTTTTTGCTCAGCCGTTATCATCAACAACGACGCACCGTTCCGGGACTTTTAGTGGCGGGCAAATCGCTGATCGCCGATTACACGTTTGCCAAAGACTCACTTTTTGCACGCATCAATCTCAAAGGTGACGAACTCGATATGTACTATAAAGTCCACGAAGCGCTCGGCGAAAAAATCCCAAAGCCTGATCTCATCGTTTATCTGCACGCTGACACGGATGTGCTGATGCAGCGCATCGCTTTGCGCGACCGCACCTACGAACGCAATATGGAACGCGATTATATTGACCAGCTCAATCACACCTACGAAGATTTCTTCGGCAAACCTTATGACAGCACGCCGGTGCTCAAGATTGACACCAACCCATTGAACATTGTGCAAAACACCGAACATCTCAAGCTGATCGAGAGCCGTATCCGCAAAACATTGAAGCTAAGTCCGTTCCAACCGGGCTTGCCGTTGACGGAGAAGTCATCAAACTAAGCGCATGTCATTGCGAGGAGCCGCCCGAAGGGGTCTCGCAATGACATGTAAACCACAAGAGGAACCATGCGCGTCACAAGAGAATCACTTATCCGCATTGCCAAAGAAAATACCCAGGAGCGAGCCTTCAATGACCGCGACATTATCGCCGCCTATTTGACCGGTTCGCTCGCCTCAGATTCAGAACCCCTCTTCGGCGGCACGGCGGATATTGATCTGGTTTTTGTTCATAAACAGCGCCCCGGCATCCTGCGTGAAATCGTCAAACTATCGCCGGATTTTCATTTGGATATCCTTCATCGTTCCAAAGACGATTTCAAATCGCCGCGTGAACTGCGTGTGGACCCGATGCTCGGATATGAAATGTATGATCCGATGTTGCTGTATCAGCGTGAGAAATTTTTTGAATTCGTCCAAGCCGGGTTAAGAGCCGGTTCTGAATTCCACGCTCCGGCGCTGGTTCTGACGCGTTGCCGCAAACTATTGGCAGAGGCGCGCAAAGGCTGGATCGATCTGAGCGACATCCGCGCAAATAAAGCGGGACCGCTTCAAGTCAGACAATTTTTGCGGGCGGTTGATCACGCCGCCAATGCCATCGCCGAATTGAGCGGCGGACCGCTCGCCGAACGCCGCTTCCTGCTCGAATTTCCAGCGCGTGCCCAAGCCGCGGAACGACCGGAATTTACAGCAACCTTGTTCAATTTGCTCGGAGCAAGCCACATAAACGATGCAAAGATTATCGCAAATTGGATTCCAGATTGGAAAGCCGCATTCCTTACCGCTTCTGAAAGCGGTAAAGCCGACCAGCATATCCATTCTGCCCGGTTGAATTACTACGAAAAAGCCATCGAAGTTTTGCTGGCGGGCGAATCGCCACTGGCATCTCTCTGGCCCCTGCTCCACACCTGGACACTGGCGGCGAATGTGCTCGAGGATGAGCAAATCAAACCCTGGCAAACCGCTTGCGAACAATTGGGTTTGTTGGGAAATGGCTTTGAACAACGCGTTTCGGATTTGGATCACTATTTGGACGAAATCGAAATTCGGTTCGATGAAATCGCCGCCGCTAACGGCTTGGAAACATCCGCGGCGGTTTAGCCTCCATATTTAGGCTAGACAAGTCGTCCCGAAGAAGTCCAAATTGTGGATAAGAGGGGGTAAACTGTGGATAATCAGCACCTGCTGTGGACAATAAATCTGTTTTTGGAAAAAACAGGTTAAAACTACCCGAAACGATACCCCCATATTTAGGCAGTACCTTTTGTGATTATCCAAAATATGGACGAGGCTTTACAGAAGAAATTATCAGCAAAAGGTATTGCCGGTTTATCCACAAAAGCCAAAAGTCAGGAAAGATGCGAAAGCGCTACCTGTGGTTTTAAAAATGATCCACGATCCAACCTATAGCGTGTGACCCTGTTATCCACACTTTCCACAGTCCCTACTACGATTACTACATCCATATCCAACTTAATTACTGCTTGAATCTAACTCTTAAATCCAGTACAATCTTTTTAGAACACGCCCCTCTCTCATTCGTGAAAGGCACACATGGACATAATCAAAGTTTCCGCCACCTCGCGTACATCCGCTGTAGCCGGGGCAATTGCAGGGGTTATTCGCGAACACAAACACGCCGAAGTGCAGGCGATTGGAGCCAGTGCTGTGAACCAAGCCGTCAAGGCTTTGGTACTGGCGACCGGCTATCTAAAGGATGATGGCATCAACGTGGTCTGCACACCCGAGTTTGTGGATGTTGAAATCGAAGATAAAGTGCGGACGGCAATCAAACTGGTCGTCGAGCCGCGTTAGCGCTTCAAACCGAACCGCTAACGGATTCCGCTTTCAAAAGGGCAGGGATTTTTATTCGCGCCTGTTCACTTCTCTGCTAAATCAATTGGAATGGCATTGCAAGCCGCGTGATAGGGTCAATTGACAAGCACACGCGGTTTGGAGTAAACTGAAATCGGCGGTATACATTCCCCATATTCTTCATCCTCAGGAGAAAATAAAATGGCAAAGTTAATTCAAGCAATTGGCGCTCATGGACCGCGTGTTGAAGTGTCGAGCACCGTACGAACCCCTCAGATTGCCGAGTATATTTCAGGTCGCAGCGCTCTCAATCGAGGCGAGATTGAAGGCATCTTGCGCGAACTGAACGCGGCAATTGTCTTCTTCACCAAGCAAGGGCAGGCTGTCAAACTGGAAGGCGTAGGCACCTTCACTCCGTCCATTGATCTGGGCGGCGTGCTGGATGTTGGCTTCCGATTGGACACCAGCATTGACGGGGCGCTGAATGCAGCTGGCGCCTTTACCGGCGAAGTGTCTAACCGGGAAAATATCGGCAAGAGCAGTGCGGATTTGAAAGAGCTATGGAACGCTGCCCACCCAACCGACCCAATTCCGTAATGTCGTAACGATTCAAAACAAAAAGTCGGCTATTCAAGCGTGCTGTAGGGTTCGAGAATCCCTGCGGCACGCTTGATTAATCCGTGCGGCATGCTTTACCAATCCGTGCGGCACGCCTGACCAATCCCTGCGGCACGCTTTGGCTGGCGTAGACTTGATCGGTGTAGAGGGGATTAGCAAATCGTCTAACGCGAAGTAAAATCAAGACAATGACTCGCTCCAGAATAATCATCAGCGCTTTATTATTTATTTTTCTGCTGGGCGGAATGTTCGCAAGTTCTTTCGTGCCAACGGTTTCATCCGTGCGCGCCTATTCAGTTCTCTGCTAAAATCAGGTTGATGCATCGCTCCAAGATTCTGATTCGAATACTTTTTGTCTTCATCCTGCTGGCGGGATTATTAGCAGGCGTTTTCATATCAACTCGTGCTTCGGTAAATGTCGCTCCGCTAAGGCAATCTGCAACGAATGTTGTGATTAGCCAAGTTTATGGAGGTGGAGGTAATAGTGGTTCGCCTTACCAAAATGATTTTGTTGAACTTTTCAACCCTACTGATGCACCTGTTTCTTTGAATGCTAATTGGTCAGTTCAGTATGTCGCTGCCACAGGTTCGTTTCCATCTACTGGCAACAATTTAACACCTCTTACAAGTATCACACTTGCGCCCGGTCATTATTATCTTCTGGTAATGGGAGCAAATAGTATTGGCGGGGTTAATGCCGATCAAACTGGTTCAACGGCGATGAGTGCAACTGCTGGAAAAGTACGGTTGGTTGATAGCGATAATCAAGTTGTTGATCTTGTAGGATATGGGACGACAGCTAATGAATTTGAAGGTGGCGGCCCGGCACCATCTCCCAGTAATACAAAAGCCGATA
>DATCTP010000390.1:0-5900 GCA_036567885.1 Anaerolineales bacterium
CCTACAATATTATCCTTTCAGCGGGGGTGCATCTTCATCATAGACAAAGACTTGAATATCCAAACCATCTTTGTTGAGAAAATCCAGCGCAGGCTGGAAGGTCGCGTCCTTGATCTTTTGCATGTCGCCCGCGGGCGCAAGCACGGTGATGCGCGCTTCCTCATCCGACATTTTCGTCACTTTCATTTCCGCCGCCGCACATGCCGCGCTGATTTTGGTTTGCATCTCTTGAATGGCTTCGTCAACGGTCATATCCCGGCTCCTGATTTATTCTCAACAAAATTATAAACCACTCGTGATAAGATTTAGCTATGAACTTTTCGCAGATCACCGACGACCTGTTCATTGGCACCACGCCGCGCCGCAAGGATTACGATGCCTTGCGCGATTTGGGCGTGCGTCTGGTCATCAATATGCGCTTCACGCGCGGACCCAAGCCTCATTTCCGCGATCTGCATATCCAATATCTCTGGCTTCGCACCTTCGACAATCCGCTGATTCCGATTCCGATGCGGGCATTTACGCGCGGCGTGAATGCGGCGCTGGATGTGATTCATAACGGCGGGAAAGTTTATGTTCATTGCGCTCATGGACGCCATCGCAGTGTGGCAATGGGCGCCGCGATTTTGATCGCGCAGGGCATGTCTGCGAAAGATGCGATTGATTTGATCAAGGAACAGCGTTCCGCGGCTGACCCCAATGTGTTTTACATCCGAAGACGCATTCACCTCTTTGCGCGCCGCTGGTCAATGCAGAAACCGGCGCGTTAAATTTTGTCAATGCGCCATCGTTGCGATGGTCACGCCCGCGCCGCCCTCGTTATCCTTCGCTTCTTCAAATGATTTAACATATGGGCTGTCTTTCAACATGATGCGAACAGCTTCACGCATCCTGCCCGTGCCTTTGCCATGCACAATTCGGACGAAAGGCAATCCTGCGGAATATGCTTTCTCCAAATATTTATCCAACTCATCGAGTCCGTCTTCCACCAATTTGCCGCGCAGGCTGATTTCCATGCCGGGCGAATGAACGACTGGCGATTTCCGATTGACGATTTCCGTTTCGTTTTGTGTTTTGCGTTTTAGTTGATCATCACTCGCCGAATGTCTTTCCAAATCATTTAACTTTGCTCTGACGCGCAGTGTGCCGATCTGAACTTCCGCCTCGGACTCGCTCAAAGCGGTCACGATGCCTTCGGATTTCAGCGAAGCTATCAGAACTTTCTCGCCCAACTTCAAAGACGGTTGACCGTTGACCGTTAACCGTCCACCGTCCACCGTCAACTGTCTTTCCACCGGCGCTTGGATTTTTTCTTCAAAGGATTCCAATTTTTGTTCCATCGCCTTGATGGCATCCAGCGGTTGACGCGCTTTCTTTAACTGCTGTTTCAACGATTCGATGTTTTGTTTTAGCACTGCTACTTCGAGTTCGCCTTCGGCGCGCGCTTTGGCTAACACTTCGCGGCGTTCATCTTCGATCTTTTCCAAACGCTTTTCGAGTTCGTGAGTCTGCGCTTCGAGCTTGCCGCGCGACTTTTCCAATTTCTCGCGTTCGCGTGAAGTGCGATTGCGTTCCTTGCGAATGTCATCGAGCAGTTTGTCGGCGCGCAGATCGTCAGGGTTGATCTCGCTCTTTGCCGCGGCGACCAGTTGAGGGTCGAGTCCGAGGCGCTGCGCGATGGCTAAGGCGTTGGAACGTCCCGGCAATCCAATCGTCAAATGATACGTTGGTCGCAAAGTCTGAACATCGAATTCAAGCGAAGCGTTGACTACGCCATCGGTGCTGTGCGCAAAAGTTTTTAGTTCGGGATAATGCGTTGCGACAAAGGTGGTGATGCCGCGTTCGATAAGATGGCTGAGAATAGCGCGCGCCAATGCCGCGCCTTCCTGCGGGTCGGTGCCTGCGCCGAGTTCATCGAGAATGACCAGCGAACGCGAGTCAGCTTTCTTTAAGATTCGGATGATGTTGGTGATGTGCGACGAAAATGTGCTGAGCGATTGCTCGATGGATTGTTCGTCGCCGATATCGGCAAAGACATCGTGGAAGCATGGAAGCTCCGAGCCGCTTTGCGCCGGGATATGCAATCCGCTTTGAGCCATCAGCGCAAGCAAGCCAACAGTTTTGAGTGAAACCGTTTTGCCGCCGGTGTTGGGTCCGGTAATGACAAGGGCGCGCGTTCCGGCCTTTGGATTGATGTCAATTGGCACAACGGTATTTGGATCAAGTAATGGATGACGAGTTTGAAGAAGGTTGATGGTTAATGGAGAATGGTTAATAGTTGATGTTTTGTCTATTCTCGATGATCCATTATCCATCTTATGGAATATAGGTTCGGAAGAATGAATCTCCTCTGCATATTTAGCTTTGGCAAATGCCAGATCGAGCAGTGCAAGATTTTCGATTCCATATTTGAGTTCTGCCGCGTGTTCGCCGATGAGGCCGGAAAGTTCAGCCAGAATGCGGCGTTCTTCATCGCGCTCAGCAAGTTCCAATTCGCGAACTTGGTTGTTGAGTTCCACCACGGGTAATGGTTCCACAAATAACGTCGCACCTGACGATGATTGGTCATGGACAATGGCTTTGATACTTCCCTTGAATTCGGCGCGCAAAGGAATCACATAACGCCCGTCGCGTTGGGTGATGATCGGCTCTTGAAGTTTATTGGCAGACTCGGTGAGATATCTTTGCAGGCGCGACATCAAGCGGTCACGCGCCACGCGAACTTCGCGGCGAATGCTTGCTAATTTGTCCGAAGCTGAATCCAAAACCTCGCCGCGTTCCGAAAGCACGCGTGTGATGGCGTCAATGATGCCAAACGGTTCGGGGAGTCCAATCGCGATTTGTGCGAGGCGCGGAGCTTTTTCCGCGGCGTGTGCGATAGATTTCTTCAAGTCGCGGCATGCGATCAGTGTGGATTTGATTTCAAGCAAGGCTTGCGATTCCAGCACGCCACTGCGCGCCGCGAGATCGGCATAGGGGCGAATATCATGCGAGCCGCCGATGGTTAAGTCATGCGTCGAAAGCAGGAAGCGCGCTTCGGTGGTTTCCGCAAGCAGACGCGCCACTTCGTCAAAATTGTCGGAAGGTTGAAGCGTGCGCGCTAAATCTGCCGAGGCGGAGAAATCACAAAAATGCGATAAGCGTTCGAGGATTTTATCGTATTCGAGGACGTGCAGAGTTTTGGGGTCCATTGCAAATGAAATTATAAACCACGGATGGCACAAATAAAAAAGCGACTCAAAGAGCCGCTTTTTTATCTTCACTTTAGCTTTGAAAAAAATATCAGTGACTTTTTTGGAATGTTGTGGTGCTCCTGCTTCTCGGCAAGCCGATCCCGAAAAATATCAGCCCAATCACAATGCATATAAAGGCGATAACAAGAACAATCTCTCCCCCATAGTAGTTCATGGAAACAGCTTTTGGAATTTGCGCGGTATCGGTTGGATTGCGAGGATCGTAATATACCAGTACCTGTTGACCCGTCTGGTAATCAGGCGGTGCGTCGAGTTCTGCGCAGCCGCCCTGATTACCGTTGCCATCAGATTCCCTAATCGAAATACTCTGGCCAGCCTTTGTTTCGAATTGGAATTCCGAGTAATAGTAATGCTGTACGCCGTAGTCGCTCGAGGTATAGGTATAGCTCTGATTACCTGTGACTGTGGCTGTGGCTTGCTCGGAACTTTGCAGGAAAAGCTTTTCCCGTACCACCATATAGGCGCCCACGCCTAGGAGCACAATGCCGATGGCCCAAAAGATAATTCCCGTAATTTTCATAGAGCTTTCACTTCCTTACCGTAAGTTGTTGCCACATTTTTATTTGAGATCGAATCACCATCACGAGGAGAATGATCAAAAATAGCAATGCGCCATAAATGAGTCCTGCCGCAATGCTCATCGGCCAGATGCTTAATTCTGTTTTTATGTTAGTAGATTTATTGATGCAATACCATGTTATGGTAGTTACATTCTCCACCGGAGATACAGTGTATCCCTGTTCTGACAAGGTCATTTTGCCTGCGGGACACACAAACGGAGACGCAACATAATTGAGCGGAGGAAATGCCGCCCCGAATCCGATAGAGATGGCTGTTACGCCCATGAACAATGACCATAGAAGTGTCCACACTACTGTGCTTATTTTGATATTCATGTGAATGAATATGCTCCTTTTGTGCATTGAAAAACAGAACGGTCGTTTCGATGCGTCCGAAGCATTCTATCATTCTACGTTTTGGCTTCAATCCCCCGATAGTGTGATGGATTTTTTCAAATTAGTTACAACGGTTGCTTCATCGGCATACCGGCTTTGCGCGGAAACTTCGGCGGCGTGGCGTGAGATTTATTGACGATGACTAAATAGCGATCATCCGGCACGCCCGGCAAATTGACTTGGATCACCTGTTGCAATTTTCCGCCCAATAATTTCATAGCTTTCTCTGCTTCTTGCGCTTCGGCGGGTCCGCTTTCGCCTTTTTGGGCGAGCATGATTCCGCCGATGCGAACCAGCGGCAAGAGATATTCCGAAAGAATGTTCATGCTGGCAACGGCACGCGCCACCGCGCAGTCATAGGTTTCGCGGTGCGCGGCTAGTTGTCCCACATCTTCAGCGCGGGCTTTGATCACTTCGATGTTCTCGATGCTGAGCATGCGGATGATGTGTTCGCAGAACATGGCTTTCTTGCCGACCGACTCAACCAGCGTCACGCGCATGGACGGATATAAAATTTTAAGGGGAAGCCCGGGGAATCCCGCGCCCGTTCCAATGTCCACGAGATGACGCGGCGGAGTTGCGCCCCACGCCATGACACACGAAAACGAATCGAGAAAATGTTTGGTGCGGATCGCTTCCGCATCCTTGATAGCGGTGAGGTTGAACTTTTTGTTCCAATCCAATAGCTCCTGCTCATACCTGACCAAAGCCATCACCTGTCGCCCCGTCAAGTTGATGTGAAAAAGTTCCTGCGCATCACGAACCAGTTTTTCCATGTGCAAAAATTATACCCCTCCGCTTTTTATGCAGAGGGGTACATTCGGGTTATTGCTTGGGCGCTTCGGCTTTCGGTTTGCGCTTGAAGATCAAACGGAAGAGCCAGCGCAAAATCAGGAAGAGGATGAAGAACGGAATGGCGATGGTGATCAATACCGGCAGGACAAACAGGAAGAAGTTGATGAGGAAGTTCACGAAACCTTGCCAGAAGTAAATCAGGTTTTGGATTGCATCACGTGCTACGCCCTGCGGTTTCCATCCACCAACTTGGATCGGCTGGATGGTTTGCTCGGCAACCACGTGAACTGTAATGGCTGACATCTGCGCCGCTTCTTGATCGTATTTGATCTGCCCTTTCAACACTTCAATGTCGCTGTTCACTTGCTGCAATTGTTGATAGACAGCCAGCACATCTTGGGTCTTGGTGGCGTTCTGCATGATGATGGTCAATTGATTGGCGGCGGCCTGGTCGGCGGTCAAACGCGACTGCAAATCCACATATTGACTGGTGATATCTGTCCCCGTGCGCGTCTCATCTTGGACATCCACCGCGTCTTTCTTGACCTGAGTCAACGTGGCTTCCAATTGGGCTTGCGGCACACGGAAGACGATCTGCGCGTCCGGTTGTTGCGTGCCGTCCGGCGCATAAGTCTGCCCGATGTTGACCGACACCACGTAACCGCCCATTGTGTTTGCCATCTGTTCGATTTGACTCACGCGCGTTTTCACATCTTGAACCACGATGGTTAACTCGGCGGTTTGAACCACCAGCCGCTGCGTATCGGTGGCTGATCCAGTTCCTTGAGTGGATTTCAATGCGTCGTTTTGAAGAAGAGGCGCTGCGAGCGGCGCTGATGTTGCGGCGGGCGCTTCGATCATCGGCGCGCTGCCTGAAAGAGATGGAGCAGGCGTG
>DATCTP010000391.1:0-2687 GCA_036567885.1 Anaerolineales bacterium
CCGCGCAGTCACGGTTGCGTGAACTTGACTCCAGATGACGCGAAATTCATTTATCGCTGGACCAGCCCGCTCGTCCCGGTTGAGACGCAGTATCTTTATCAGCCGGGTTCGGGGACGAAGGTCAACATCGTTTCAGTAAACTCATAAGGAATTATCATGACCAAACAAGCTTTGTTCGCCGGTCTCGTTATAGACGAAAATGATCGCGCCGTGGGAACGGCGATGGTCGGCGATGAACCGTTTTATGTAGTGGACGACGCGGGCTTTCGCCGTCACATTCCAGCCGGGGATGTGGATCGTCAGGTGTTGACTCACATGCAGGAGATGATGAAAGGCAGCGAAGGTCTGATCTCGGAGAAAGCGGCGCAGATGCTGGGACAGGAAGACATCTTCACCAAAGCGATGATCGAGAATCAACTGAAGAATATGGATCAGCAATTCGATGCGCTGATGCAACAGGGCATCCCTGAAGAGGGCCGCGCCTATTTGGGAATGCTGGGTTTCAAAGTGATCATCAATGTGCATGGCGAAGTCGTGAAGATCGAACAGCCCGCCGCGGCGGATGATGAAGGCGGAGAAGAATAACTCAGATATACATAAACTTTTACTCACAATTCAAACGGGGAAATTCGATTACACTTGACTTATGGAACCACAAGATCAATTCAGCGAGCGGGAAAGAAAAGTCATTGAGGCATTGTTGCAGGGAAAGAGCAATAAGCAAATCGCTGCTACGCTTGGTCTTTCACTACGCACGGTTGAGTTTCATCTAAGCAATATTTATAAAAAATTAGGTGTGACATCACGAATCGAAGCGGCTCTAAAACTCTCGGAAGAACACTTGCGGGAATCCGCACTTGAAACGAACGATGCTTTACGGAAATCCACAGTTGAAAAAGCGGGGGAAATAATCGAGAATGGGGAAAATCCTGTTCAACTGCGGAGGCAGAAAATGAAAAACCTTGTTTATATTCTCATGTCCGGCGTAGTGCTGATATTGATTATCGGCGTCAGTCTTTTTGGCAAACAAGTGCCAAATCTTTTCACACAAGAATTGCAAGCTAGTGCAACTCCTGAAATCGCAAAAGCAACTGAAACGCTAATTGTAACTCCAACAAGACTTCCAACTGAAACGCCCACGTTATCTTATCAAGTTCTTTCGCCGACAAAGATCGAAAAGGGTAATTCAACTTTTGAAGCATCAGCAGTATTGATGTCGTGTGCGGAACTTCAATTTGAAGTGATCGGTACCTTTTCATCAGAATATCCTACACCGTCTGCGGGAAATGATTATCCTTTTATCGTGATGCAAGATGGGGTAAAGCTATCTTCAAATGATGTTTCCTTAACGCCGGACCTGCATTATGGCGGCGGAGGCGGTATAGATGAAAGTAATTTTCATGTCCGAAGCAATGGAGCTGGTTATTTCATCAATCCGCCATTAACTTCAGGGCAGAAATTACATCTGGTTGCGTTAGTCAACCTTAATGAGGTGTTCGGTATCACCAATCCTGTTCGTTTTGAATTGGATCTCACTGCAGGACAATGTCAATGACAAAAGACAACACGGAAAACAAATCCTCGCTTCAACGTTTGCCGCGCAACATTTGGGCGGTCACGCTCACCTCGTTCTTCACCGATATTTCCTCGGAGATGATCTTCAATCTCGTTCCGCTGTATCTCGCCAATGTGCTGGGCGTCGGCACGGCGATCATCGGATTGATTGACGGCATCGCTGAAACCACCGCCAGCTTGATGAAAGTTTATACCGGCTCGCTTTCCGATAAACTGGGCGGACGCAAATGGCTGGCGGTTGCGGGATATGCGCTTTCCACTGTTTCCAAACCGTTTCTTTTTATCGCGGGTTCCTGGGAAGCGGTGCTCGGCGTTCGGTTTTCGGATCGCCTCGGAAAAGGAATCCGCACGGCGCCGCGCGATGCGCTGGTCGCGGATAGCATCGATGAAAAACAGCGCGGACTCGCCTTCGGAGTTCACCGCGCCGGTGATACCGCCGGTGCTTTCCTCGGACTTGGGCTGGCCGCGCTGATCGTCTGGCTGACCGAAAAGACCAATCTTGATCTGACCCAACATACGTTCCAAATTGCGGTGTTGGTCAGTTTCATTCCAGCCGTTCTGGGCGTCGCGGCGTTGATGGCTGGTGCTAAAGATGTCCCGATGAAAACCAAGCGCGCTTCGGCGCTCCCGTCGTTTGATGGCCTCGACATACGCTTCAAACTTTTTCTGTTCGTGGTGGTATTGTTCACGCTCGGCAACTCATCCGATTCATTCATCATTCTTCTGGGTCAGAACCGCGGCTTGGATGTTGTGCAAATCATGTTGATGTTGATGACGTTCAATTTCGTCTATGCTTCGTTATCGGGTCCGCTTGGGGCGTGGTCGGATAAGATTGGCCGCCGCAGACTCATCATCGGTGGATGGATCGCTTACGGCTTGGTTTATCTCGGCCTGGCTTTGTCAAAAGCGGGCTGGCACGTGTGGGTTTTATATGGCTTATATGGAATCTATTATGCCGCCACGGATGGCGTGGCGCGCGCGCTGGTTGCTGACTTTGTTCCCGTGGAACGGCGCGGCACCGCTTATGGACTCTATAATGCCGCAATCGGAATCGCGGTGCTGCCTGCTTCCGTGATCGCAGGTGTATTGTGGCAAGGCGTCGGCGCGTGGAG
>DATCTP010000392.1:0-5179 GCA_036567885.1 Anaerolineales bacterium
TCCGCGCCAGCCCTGTCAATGTGGCTGGAGAATCCATCAACAAGCACAGAATTTTCATGCGGTGTGCATCGGAGAGGATTTTGATCTGGTCAAAAGAGCGTAGTGTCTTAATATCGTGCATACGATTAAGTATTTCCTTAAATATTTGTGATTATAACAGAAAAACATCAATGAGTTTGACAGCCTCCTAGTGGCATGATATAAGGAAAACAATCCTCATAAAAAGAAAATGTTTACGACACTGAAAAATCGTTTTCCCAATCCCCAACAAATCTTGGCTGTCTACGGAGTTGTCTCGCTGATCATTTATTGTTGGACCTTAATATGGTTCTTTTGGAAATTACCAAGTTGGGAATACTTTATGCCTCTGGGAAATATCGCCATCGTATTTGCCTATTCCATAGCTACCGATTTTTTAGAAAGCCTGACTGTATTATTATTGCCGTTATTCTTTTGCATCATCCTGCCTGGGAAATGGTTCAAGGATGTTTTCCTATCAAGGGGTTCCTCGCTGGTGATTTTTGGGCTGGGATATATGATGTATCTCTCTTCCCATATTGCCTCCAATAACGATAGTTACCCAACAAATCTGGTTCGCCCGATTCCCGTCATCGGTCTTTTGATGCTCTTAATGACTTTTCTTGTCGGAAGAATTGGCTTCCTGCGGAAGCTGTTTGAACAACTAGCAGACCGGGCCACTATTTTCTCATATATCTTTTTGCCCGTGAGCTTCCTCTCGCTTTTGGTCGTTGTTATACGGAACATTGTTTAGGAGTTAATGGAATGTATCGTTTCAGTCGACGCGATTTTTTTAAATTATCCGCTTTGATACCGATCAGTGCCATTGCTTCCCCGTGGGTCAAGAATTTCGTTTCGCCAAAATTAATCAGCCAAGATAACTCACCGACCAATATCATTATTATTTTATTCGATGCCATGAGTGCTCGAAATCTATCGGTGTATGGCTACCCGCGCAACACAACTCCCAATTTGCTTCGATTTGCCAGCCGGGCAAATGTATACCACTCGCATAATTCTGCAGGAAACTTTACGGTTCCCGGAACAACCTCCCTTTTGACCGGCTTGTACCCATGGACGCACCGAGCCATCAATGAAGCCGGGCTTATGGTAAGGGAGTTTATTGAAAGAAATATTTTCAGGTCATTTGGAGGACCGTATCAGCGTC
Source organism: Anaerolineales bacterium (assembly GCA_036567885.1). Taxonomy (GTDB): domain Bacteria; phylum Chloroflexota; class Anaerolineae; order Anaerolineales; family Villigracilaceae; genus Fen-1038. The sequence continues at coordinate 1,187 of DATCTP010000392.1, forward strand.
TTGCCTTTGCCCAGAATTTGTTCGCACGATTCATCCTGGATCAATTCAACAAGGATATAGATATATACCTTTCTCCCGAATCGTTCAGTCTTGCAAATGGGATAGCAGGTAGTTGGTTCGCACACGATCTTCCTTCGTCATATCGTTCATTTGACGATTTTCTCTTCAAGTTTGATAAAGAGTCATCGAAGCCGGCTTCTGCCTCGCTTGTTTTTGGGACCATTCAAAGGCTGTTTTTTCTGAGACAGGTCGCGGACGCCAAGAACACATATTCACAAGAATTTCCACTGGGTTTGCCTGGGGATGACAATTATCCAATCTATTATCGCCTCGAGGATGTTTTTGATGGCTTGATTTCCACTGTGAAGAAAATCAAAATCCCCACCATCGCTTATTTTCATCTTTTCCCGCCTCACGAACCTTACCGTCCAAGCCAAGAATTTTTCGTAAAATTCTTTGACGATTATCTGCCTCCGACCAAACCCGAACATTCATTAAGTCATGGAATATCTCAAAACGATTTGAATGGGCACCGCAGAAGATATGATGAGTATATTGCTTACGCAGATTCCCAATTTGGGCGTTTGCTTGATGTTCTTGGCCAGTCTGGATTCCTTGAAAACAGTATTGTGGTTGTAACCGGCGATCATGGGGAGTTATTCGAAAGGGGAGAGCAAGGTCACGCCACACCATTGTTGTATGATCCGGTTATTCATATTCCGTTGCTTATTTCAACACCCGGACAAAATAACAGGAACGATATTCATGATCCAACCAATAGCGTTGATGTTTTGCCGACTTTGCTCCATTTAGCTAATCAGCCGGTTCCCAATTGGAGTGAGGGAACCTTATTGCCTGGTCTAGGCGGAACATATGATCCTCAAAGAAGCACATTCTCAATAGACGCGAAACTCAATCCGGCCTTTGCGCCGTTCAAGATTGCGACCATTGCCATGAGAAAAGGAGCTTATAAGTTGATTCATTATTTGGGATATGGGGGTGAATACGAAGATGCGTATGAGTTGTATAATCTCGAACGTGACATCGAAGAGATGAATAACTTATATGCGAGTGAAACGGCCATTGCATTACAAATGAAAGCGGAATTGCTAGAATCGCTTTATATAGTCAACTCTCACTTTAAAAGTTAAATTGCGGTGCGGGAAAATTTAAGGCGAGCTTGTATCGTTCAAGCGATAGACGGTTGCATTTCTAAATGTAGTTTCCAAGTGGTAATGGCTGTCTATGAAACTCAAAACTTCTTCGATATTGGCGGGCAGATAAGGCCACTCTTGATCAGCCGCGAGTTGAGCCGCGCGCTTCTTTGGGTCGAGCGAGAGCGCCTTGGTGTATTCCATATCCACAATCAAGGCGGGAGGATGATTCGTCAGATCGAGAAAAAACTGGTTGCTGAACGTTTCGGATAAATTCGCATCCAGCAATAACGGATAAGTGATGTACGCGCTAGGCGAAGCGCGCTGCGACATCAAATTCTCGCCGGGGAATCCGCCCCAGAACAAAACTGTATCGTTGGGCTTGGTATTATTTTCGACATAGACCGATAGAACCGAATCCCGCTCCGCGTTCGAGCGATCCAGAAGATTCGCAAACGAAATCAAATTTTGAACAGCCAGATTGCTGAAAATAAAAACGACCATCGCGATCAGCAACGCAAGACCGAGATACAACGATTCGGAAAGTTTTGATTCTTTGAATTTTGGGATCAAATTTTGAGCGGTATGGAAAGTTAAGCCGGTCAACAATGCGATGAAGGGCAGCCAGTTGACAAAATAATGTCCGTAATTTCGCTGCGCCGGGTCGGTGACCGCCACCGCGAACGGGCAACCGATTAATAAAAAGATCAACATCGCTGACGGCTTTTCTTTGGCGCGCCACTGACGGATGAGCAGAATCAACACAATGCCATATCCAATCAGACCGATCCACGCGGCGAGGCCAAGGTTTTGAAAACCGGCAATCAAGCCGGATGTGCCGTTAAATTTCGTTTCGCTGTAAATCAAATTGTAGGTAATGGACGCGTCAAACATCGCTTTGAAAATGCCCAGCGCCCAAAAGTAAATGGAGGCGATCAGGAGCGGTATCAACGCGCCGATGGCCATCCAAATCATTTGTCGAAGAAGGACGCGGAAATTTCGTTGAAAGATCCAGATCAACCACAGCGTTAGCACGATGGCGGTTTCCACCATGGCATTGTTGGCGCGGAATAAAAAGCTGATCGAAAAAGCCAGTCCGATGATGAAGCCATCCCAAAAACTTTCGGGCGATTCTGCAAGCCGCAGAAAAAGAATCAAGGCGAGGAAGTGAAGCGGAAGCGGGAATTCTTCGGTGATGTTCCCGCCTTGGAGTGTGATGTTCAAGCCGAAGGTCCAGATGGCGAGCGCACACAGAGCCGGAAAAATTCCCCATAGTTTTTTTATCAAGAGATATGATAACCAGATTGCCGCCGCCAGACAGAATAATTCGATTGCCCAGATGCCCCAGCGCAGACCGTGAGCCGCCCAAAGCCCGAGCGCGTCCACGTAAAAAACCGCGGGTGGCTTGTGATCCCAGGCGTCTGTGTATGGAAGTTTGCCCAATACAATTTGCTGACCGATGTACGAAAAGATTCCATAGTCGCGATCCGGCAGGCTCAGGCCGGGATTTGCCTGCGACAAAACCGTCAATGCCAGCACGCCGATTAGCAAAGCCAATAGAACATTGGATAAAATCGGAATGTTTCGGAAACGATTGGATTCAGTTTTGGTCATACGATGATTGAATTATAGCATCTGGAAGAAGTCGCTTGAAATTTTCCTAAATTTGACATTCCCCTCTCGGCATGAAAACATCTACTAAAGAATCTTACGAGAATAAAGTTCTATAGCAACCACGGATTAAGTATTAATCATATGTGCCGCGCTATTACGGGCGGGAAATTCTAATAGTAAAAAAAGTATTAGCCTATTATGGATTTAAATCATAAAGATATGCATCCGCGCCCTGTGCGTGGAAACTGTTTTCCTGCCTGCCAATTTGGTCGAGATATTGAATAAAATACTCTTCCCCGTGACCTTCACATCCAACGCAATCCACAAACGAAAAGATGAACCAGACTTTGCTGTTTCCTTTTAACTGTTCAGCCGCGCTGTAAAATTCTTGAAGTGTAAGCATACCGTTGAAATCCGTACCTGTAATGACCTTCCCGGTGTCGAGTCCATACGATGCTGCATAGTAGGCGAATGCTGGACGGGCAGTATGATATACATAAACGATATCATTTGGGTTCCTGTTTTGTGCCACGTATCGCAAAACAGGTTTAATATCATTATCCATGGGCGGTGTAATGAATTTTTGAAATCCGCTATTCATGGGCATCCAAAGCGTTAAAAGGGTGATACATCCCACAAGCATAACGGCTATGGGCCGATTTAATTTTCGAGCAGATAAGTAGATTTGTCCGAGTCCTTCGGTCATTAATAAAATAAATAGCGGGACAAGGAAGAGCATAAATCGATCGGTTAAAGGATACTTTTGCAAAGCCGAAGCGATCAAAGCCAATCCAAAGGGTAGTAAGATAATCATGGCGATATTGCGATTGCGGAAGACCAGACGAACGATTCCAATCAATGCCAAAATGGAACAGGTAATAATCAGGAATCGGGGATCAAATCCAAGGGTGGTTTTCAACAATGAAAGATACGTTTCATTCAACCAATTGGCAAGCTTCGGCAGTTGCAAAGGCATAAAAGCGTGACGCCAATAACTTTGAAGGAAGCCGTTGGCAGTTAGATAACGCAATGAAACAAAATAGTCAGCGCCCAACGCGAATATCCACAAGAAGCCCAAGCCCAAAATCCGGGCAAGAGGCGCATAAGCTTTTTTAATCAGGTAATCCATGACCAGCATCATTCCAATTCCGGCCAAAATGAATACTGAAGGGTGTGAAGTCCAGATTGCTACAAAGCCGATCGCGCCGAGAAGGAGGAAGTCTGC
>DATCTP010000393.1:0-3688 GCA_036567885.1 Anaerolineales bacterium
CTCACTTTCAGCGGAGATTGAGTCTCAGCCAGCCGCGCCAACTCCTCGTCCGTGAGACCGACACGGATTTTTCCGTTGATCACTGCAACCGTAGCAGGCGTCGCCCCTTCGCTTCGGATCGCGGCTTCCATATCGCGCGCCAGTTGAATATTTTGCGGGTGCGGAAGTCCGTGCGTGATGACGGTGGATTCGAGTGCAACAATGGGAATGTTGGTTTGAAGTGCGCGTGTGATTTCTGCGGATTGAGCAGTTAGAGTGTTGGGAGTCATAAAATGATTCTACTTTCCGTAGCGTTCCAAACGTTTGATGATTTGTTTGATCGCTTCTTCTCGTCTTAGATTTGGATATCGTCTTAATTCATTGGCGATCATCGCTTCGATGGTTCTATAATTTCCATCCAGTTTTGCCAGCAGGATGCGGTATTGTTGCTCTTCCGATTTTGACGAAGGCGCGGGAGGCGTATCGTCCGCGCTGTGAACCCGGCTTTTTACTTTGCTGAAACTTCCGCCGCCGACGGTATGAGCGCCGTTGGTAATGTTGAGAAGCTTCTCGATTTTTAAGATGGCGCTTTCGAGCTTCTCCACTTCGTTGTTGTGGATATTGTTCTTATAATAATCATCGAGCGCATCACCTAATTGTTCCCAAAAACTCTGAAGTAATGCTTCGATGACCTTCTCTTTTTCCGCGTATTTCTGCTGGTCTTCTCGATAGGCGGCAAACGGGACTTCCTGGATCAGCCGCAATTTTTCATTCAAGCAAGCCTCATCCAAAATGGAATTGAGCACATTGTCATCGGAGCGCATGGCGTTTTCCCGGTTAATGCGCCATGCATCCATATGACGGCCGTTAATGATGTCGCTTGAAATTTCGTCGGGTATCTTCCATGTGCCAACGCCGATCCATTGAAGGTCCATGCCGCGCTCGCTGGCGCGTTTGGAAAAGCTGTCCGTGTATTTTGTGAAGCGGTCACTCAATTCGGTTCTTGGATGGAATTTGGGTTTGACGAGATTATCGGACGAAGAGTCAGGAAGGTGACTGGAATATTGCATGGTCTGCAATAGAATCGTGTCTTCGCGATGCGCCTGCGCCTCGATTTCCGGTGTGCTGATGCTGGCAAGATATTCCGCCAGTTTGTTTTGACTCATGAAGGCGCCGATCTCGCCGCTGACCATGCCGCGCATGATGTTGGTCCAAGCTTCGGGTTCTCCGGATGGATTTGATCCCTGCAAGACCTGCACGGATTGCTGATAAATCAAATTCTGAACGCTTTGCGGATCGTAGAGATAAGGCTTCTCTTTATCGAGCTTTTGTGAATCGAAATTGTCATTGCGATGGATGCTGAAAACCACGCGCACGTCACTGGCGCTGACTGGGATTCCATCCAGACTGCGGCTGCCAACTGTAACCGCATCGGAAGCCGTGTTTCCAAAATATTGATCGCGCAAATTGATAATCGGCACCCGCAAACGTTCAAACCCTTCCAGAATCGCCGGGTCTTTTTCCTTCTTTTTCTCTTTCTTTTTATCGTCATCCGATTTCATGTCGGCGGGCCCGATCACGTGCGGAGTGCCATCCGGTTTCTCGAACAGAACCGCCGTATCAAACTCGACCTCGACGCGGCCCGGACCGCCGATCAGGACGATGGGTGAATCTTTATCGTTTTCCGCGATCTTGCCATCGCGGATGTGCAACACTTCGCTGGCGCCGCCCAGCGAAATTTCCCCGATGAATTTCCAGGCAACCGCCGGGTCTTTTAATTCAAAGATATCGGTAATGTAATTTCCTGCTAATTCGATGGCAATGAAAACCGGTATATATATAATAATTATCAAGCGGAAAAAAGTCAGCGCGGAAAGGATGGCGAGCGACGTAAAACTGGTTTGTTGCGCAAGGGCCTGGGTCAACATGCTGTAAGCCACCATGTTGACGAGGAAGAAAACAACGATAAAACCTGCTCGAAGGAGAAATATTCTTAATGAACGATATCCGGGGCCGTTGACGGACAAATCGAAGAACCGATTCAAGCGGTAGTCCAGCCACTGGTCGAATAATTTCCGGGTGCGTTCGACTTCTTTACTCCACGCCGACGGAGTCTTTTTGGTCTTCTGCTCCTGCGTGTTCATAGGTCTTTGGACTCCATCCAATTGATGATGTCATCTATACCTTGAACCTCGGTACTCGTGCGGCGCAGCAGGCCGTCGTTCTGTCTGATCTCCGATTGCGTTTGTTGCAACAGCGCTTTGACCGCAGAAACAATATCCGGCGGAGTATTGACCGCCTCGCTCAACGTTAGCGCGTGCTCATGCAACGCTTTTTGCCGCCCGTTTTCGTTGTAAGCCAGCGTCAACCGTTCAATGCGGCTGCGATCCGCTTTGGCGTTTTGCAGCCAGCTCGTAGTCCATTGTCGAACCAGTTCTTCTTCGACCGGTTTGTTGAAACGCAATCCGCTGACGCTCACGCTTAACACTTTGATGCCGCGTTCGGTAAGTGTGGTGAATTCCTGACTGTGCCGAAACCCTTCTACTTTTTGTCCGCTTTCGTCAAGCACAGGCACATTGGCCTGCGTCATGCGCGCCTTCATCATTTGATTGATGAGTTGTAACGCGGTCTGTGGTTTGGAATCGGCGGATTTCTTTGCTCTTTCCGATTTCTCGACCGCTTTGGTTTCTATAACTTCATCCGCTGGCGCGAGTCTCTTGAGCCGCTTTTCCAAAAAATTATTGAACGACCGAAGCGCTCTGGTGAAAATGCTGACTTTTCCAGAATCAGGAACTTCCGCTTTTTCTTTTTCGAACGGCACTTCAGGCTGTGGAACATCGGACGGAGACTCAAGGCTTGCTGAAAACAATTCGTTCGAAGTAAATTTGCTTAGATATTCCCGCCATAAATCCGCAGCGATCAAAGCCGGAAGTTGATTCCACGCCACGTGCTTCGGTTCTTCCTTGCCGGAACCGGCGTTGATTCCCTCTCCCTTCGCGGCTCTCTCCACCGCTTCCTGATCAAAACCAAACCGCGAACCTTTCTCTTTTCCCTTGGCGGGCGCAGCGTTGATCTTGAATGTGACGCTGATGTTTGGCACAACTTCGATGCCATCGCGTGTCATCGCACTGACCGCCATGCGGCGATCATTGACCTTTTTATATTCTTCTTCTTTTTCGGAAGGATAATCTTTGGCAGGCTTGAACGGCTCGTCATCTTTGTCCGGCCCGATTCTATGAGTCTGCGTATGCAGGCTGATCACGCTGGCGACCTTTTCATCCGCATCGGTAAAGTGGACTCCGGGTCCGAGAAAATTCTTGAGCGATGTGTCAGTACGAGTCACGACCGCGCTGGCGGTATCCAGCCACAAAACGCCGGGACCTTTTTTCTCGGTTTCATTCTTGCTTTCCACTAAACGGCCATTCTTCACGAAGATGGCGGGACCATGACCACCAGACGCATGGAGCCATAACCGTCCAACCACCTTTGACCGATCATCGCGCTTATGGATGGGAAGCACAAATTGGGCATAGAAAGCGATGGTAAAAGGAATCAGGAAAACAAGCAAAATAATATCAAGGAAGATGCCGGGAATATTGATCATGCCGCCCTCGAACTTATATTCAATTCCATATATGGCTAGCAAGAGAATCAATAGCATCAGGCTTTTGAACCACGGCTTTTGGTAAAAACGTTTCTCATCTTCCAT
>DATCTP010000394.1:0-4249 GCA_036567885.1 Anaerolineales bacterium
CTGCGGATAGAGTCCGCGAGAAATTGGTGCAGATTGTCTGTTTGGATACACTGGAATATTTGCATCGCGGCGGACGCATCGGCACGGCAACCAAATTTTTGGGCAGTCTCTTGGATATCAAACCGCTGGTGCAAATCAATCACCGCACCGGCATAGTTGAACCGTCGGGCCAGGCGCGGACGCGCAGGAAATCCATCGACGTTTTGATCGAACGTTTCTTCGAGCAAATTGAAAAAGGGCGACCGATCCATGTTGCGGTTTTGCATGGCAATGCGTTGGATGAAGCCCAAGTTATCGCAGAACGCATTCGTCAAACGTACGCGCCGAAAGAATTACTGATCAACATTACCGGTCCCGTGCTGGGAATCAACACCGGTCCACGCGCCTTGGCGTTGTGCGGATATACGGAACAAGCTTTACAATCCAAAACTGACTTGTTCGGGACGCACGAGCATCATCGGCACATGGATCGGCGGCATCTGGGCTAAAAACGGATTCGTAATATCGGTATCGTAAATGGAAGTCCAGGAGGAATGTCCAACCTCGATACTGGTCGCAAAATCAGTTTGGGTCGAGATGCGGAGTTTTCCCTTGGCGGTAAATGTGCCAAGCAAAAAACTAATTTCGAACATGGTGCGGTTGGCTTCATGCGGATCATAATCCATGGGATCAGCCACCGGTGGGGCAAGATGAAAAGCGATAATTTGCGAGGTGGAGAAAAAGAGTTCATTGTACGCAATGGACTTGGGCGGTGTCCCGCCGAAAAGCAGGACTTGCGCTTTCAACAGGTGAATATAATTCGGCACACCTTGTGTTCTCAGCCAGATGCTGACGCGCACATTTTCTTTCGTCACCACATCGCCGCGCACAAAAGCATTATGCGAGTAAAACATCACCGTGGATGTTTTTTCATCGGGCCCAAGATTATACATACGAGATTCTCCAGCAACTATTATGGTTCAATACTTCAGAACCATTATACAACGTTGTCATGCCCGCGATATATTGACGACCAGATAATTTTGTAAGTTTGCAGAAGAAGAGTGGATCATTTTGTGGGTTCGCCAAAAGATTTCACCACAGAGACACGAAGACCACAAAGTTTTTTCCTTTACAGACATAAAGAATCTCTGTGTCCTTTGTGCCTTTGTGGTGATATTACCCCGCTGTTCTATCCACTCCCCGTTTTATTCGCTCGCAACAACTTTGCCCGGCGCACCAATCTCCCGTATAATCAAGCCATGCAATCCAAACGCTGGCTCATCCAACCGAAGCCCACCTCCCAAGCCGATGAAAATCTTAAAGGGTTTCCCCCGATTTTAAGACAACTTCTATTCAACCGAGGTTATGCGACAGAGACGGAAGCACGCGCCTTTCTCAACGCCAAAACCAATTTCGACACCAATCCTTTTCAAATGAAAAACATGGATGCGGCGATTGAACGCATCCGCTTCGCGCTCGACCACCAACAGGCGATTGCCATTTATGGCGATTACGATGTGGATGGCGTCACCGCCACCGCCCTGCTCTTGCAGACTCTTCAGCGGCTCAACGCGGATGTACGCGGTTATATCCCGAATCGATTTGACGAAGGTTACGGTCTCAACAACGAGGCGCTCGATCATCTCAAAGCGGATGGCGTCGAACTGGTCATCACGGTGGATTGCGGAATCCGTTCGCCGAATGAAGCGCAACATGCGCGCGACATTGGCGTGGATCTCATTATTTCCGACCACCATCATCCCAGCGACGAATTGCCTCCGGCGTTTACCATCATCAACCCAAAGCAAGTTGGTGATTTATATACCGATAAAGATTTGGCTGGCGTAGGAATTGCATACAAAATTGCGGAAGCACTGATCGGCAGTGGAGATATATCGCTAATGGATTTGCTCGATCTCGTCGCTCTCGGCACCGTCGCCGACCTTGCGCCGCTGGTCGGAGAGAATCGGATGCTGGTTCGGCGCGGCTTGAAGCAAATCCGCGAAACCAAACGGCAGGGTTTGTTTTCGCTTGCCAGCGTGGCAGAGATGGCGATCAACAAAACCACCGCCGATCAAATCGGGTTTATTTTGGGACCGCGGCTCAACGCGGCAGGAAGGCTTGAATCCGCATTAGCCGCGTTGGATTTATTGACCACCCACGACTTCATGCTCGCCGGTCAACTCGCACAGCAACTCGATGTGCAGAATCGTCAGCGGCAGGCGCTGACGCGCGTCACTCAGGAAAAAGCCGAAACACTGGCGATGAACGATGGAACGAATCCGTTTTTGCTTTTTGCGGTAGACGAAGAATTCAATCCCGGAATAATCGGTTTAGCGGCCTCGCGTTTGACCGAAACGCATTATCGTCCATCCGTGGTCGCGGCGAAAGGCGCGGAAGAAACGCGCGGCTCATGCCGTTCCATTCCGGAATTTCACATCACCGACGCGCTCGATCAATGCGCGGATCTGCTGGTGCGTCACGGCGGCCACGCCGCCGCGGCAGGATTCACCGTCCGCAACGAAAAACTTCCGGAACTGGTCAGCCGCTTGAAGTCCGTTGCCGAAGCGCAGTTGAGCGGAAAAGATTTGCGTCCCACGGTAACCGCCGATATGGAAGTCTCGCTTTCTCAATTGAATTTCGATCTGCTTAAACAACTCGCTTATTTCGAACCGACTGGTTATGGAAACCCCAACGCAATCTTTGCCTCGCGCGATGTGAAGGTGAAATCGTCACGCGCAGTGGGCGCCGAAGGCAGACATCTGAAACTCACGCTCGAAGACGAACGCGGCGCAACCTATGACGCCATCGGCTTCCGCATGGGAAGCCTGCAAGCCAAACTGCCGGCGCGTGTGGATGTGATGTATTCGTTTGAAGCGAATGAATACAACGGACGGACTTCTTTACAATTGAATTTGAAAGATGTGAAAGCGGCGGGAGCGAGCGACGCGTAATTTATTTCGCAGGAACTTTTAGCGGCAGCACCACTGTAAATTTGCTTCCCCGGTTAACTTCGCTTTCCAGTTCGATGGTCCCGTTCATGATCGAAGTCAGTTGGGTCACGATGGACAACCCCAATCCAAAGCCCGATTGTTTCATCGTCTCCGGTTCTTTGACCTGCTCGAAGGCTTCAAAGACCCGCTTCTGCGCCTCGACCGGAATCCCGATCCCGGTATCGGAAACTTGAATCGCCCATTGACTCTCACCGTGCCGCATGAAGCGGACCTGCACCGAACCTTTCTCAGTAAACTTGACGGCGTTATTCACCAGGTTCAACACAATCTGTCTCAGCCAAAATTGATCGCCGAGGATTTTCGGCGGCAAATTAGCGTCAATGTGCTGCGTGAACAACAATCCCTTTTTATGCGCATGAAAATTCAAGGTGGACATCAACGGCCCGATGATTTCCTCCACGTTAAATGGGAATTCGCGCAAGATTATCTTTCCGGTTTCGATCTGCGCCTGTCCCACCAGATTATTGATGAACGAAAGCAATTGATTGGCGCTATCGAGGATTTCGGATGACGCTCTTTCCTGATCGGTTGTGATATTTCCAAATGTTTCATCATGCAGCATTTCGGCGTAACCGATGATCGCTCCCAGCGGCGCGCGCAAATCATGTCCCACGCTGGCTAACAGTTGGGTTTTCAAACGGCTGGCTTCCATGCTTTGTTCCTGCGCCCGCTTCAATTCGGTAATGTCGCTGATGAGCAGGACTCTTCCGTTGCGTTTCCCGTTTCGGTCATACAGCGAAGTAGTCCGCAAACTGAACGTCAATTTATCCGCGCCGAGTTCGACGGCAATCTCCTGCTGAACTTCCCCGGTTGGATTTACGGATTTCCATTCGCTCCAGCCCGGGAACAGAGAACGGATCTCGCCTCCGAGCAGATTTCCCATCTCCTGAAAAATAAATGTGCCCACCGGGTTGATATCCGCGATGCGTTCTTTAGAATCCAGCACGATCACGCCATCTTTCATCGCATTGAAGACCGAACTATGGGCGATGGGCTGAATATCCATGAAGCGATAACGCAGGAAACTAACAGAGATGGCCACATTGGCAAACGTCAAGGCAAGCGGCGTGAGATCAATATTCGGAAACGGGCTAAGCTCGCCGATGTAAATCAAGTTTGCGATCCACGGAAGAAACATCCCCGCCAGCATGATCCTGGCTTGATAACTGTATAAGCCCTGTCCGCGCAATGCCACTTGAAGAAAAGAAATGGCAGTGAGCAACAATAAAACATAAAGGTACGCCGTCAGCGCA
>DATCTP010000395.1:0-3004 GCA_036567885.1 Anaerolineales bacterium
CCAAAAGAATTACATCAGGTTTTAGTTTAAGTTGATTGAGAGATTCGATGGCTGCAACTAATTTCGGCGGCGCGTCCTCACCTTGCACTGGCGATGCTGCAAGGATCACTTCAACCAATGGCAAACGCCGCCGAATGGCAGTCAGCATATCGCGCAACGCCGCGCCTGTTGATGAAGTCACGATGCCGATACGTTTTGGAAAAATTGGAATTTCTCGTTTGCGTTCGCTGTCAAAAAGTCCTTCGGCTTCAAGCATCGCTTTCAGCCGCAGAAATTCCTGATATAACGCGCCCTCGCCCACCGGTCGGATTTGATCGGCATAAAGTTGGTATTGTCCGCCGACTTCATACACGCCGATCTTGCCGTGTGTCTCAATCGCCATTCCATCTTGAAGCGGAAGTTTGAGCCGCGCCGCGTCCATCCGCCACATCACACAGCGCAGCGACGCGCCCGCATCTTTGAGTGTGAAATAAATATGTCCCGAAGCGGGCCGCGAGAGATTCGAAATCTCACCGCTCACCCACACATCTTGAAGCGTCACATCGCCTTCGAGCAAATCGCGAACATACTTGGTGAGCGCAAAGACCGTCCACTGAACCGAAGCAAAAAGCGAAGGTTGCATCGTTTCGAGGATACTCGAAGATGCGTTGTATTACAAGTGTAGGTCACGTTTGAAACGTGACCTACACTTCAAAACCTGCTACAATCGAAACATCCTGCTATGAATTATCTATGGTCCCCGTGGCGTATGACATACATTGATAATGCAAACAAAGAAGAAGGCTGTGTGTTTTGCAAGGCACAAGCCAAAGAAGACAGCCCCGAAAATCTGATCATCCAACGCGGTAAATTGGCATTTGTGATCCTCAATTTATATCCTTATACCAGCGGACACGTGATGGTCGTGCCGTTTGCTCATAAGCCGAATCTGGAAGAATTAGATTCCGCGACGCGCGCCGAAATGATGGAATTAACTTCGCAGTCAACCAGCGTGTTGAGAAAAATTTATGGCGCAAAATCTTTTAACGTGGGCGTCAACATCGGCGAGGCGGCGGGCGCGGGTGTAAAGGAACATGTTCACATTCACATCGTCCCGCGCTGGGTGGGCGATACGAACTTCATGTCCACGCTGGCAGAGACGCGTGTCTTGCCTGAAGCACTGGCTGATACTTGGCGGCGTATTAGAGAAGGCTTTCAATCATAGATGATCTGCCGCAGATGAACGCAGATATACACGGATACAAGATATAAGCACAGTTAAAGGATCTCAAAAAATCCTTTTCATCTATATTCATCTGTGGCTAAAATGAATTTCAAAACAGGCTCTCACCGATCCCAATGGATTATTACCATTATTTTGATTTTTGTATTATTCATTAGTGGCTGTAGTCCTTCAACACCTGCGGCAACTTTACGACCTAAATTCATATCCACTTCCAAATCAACACCGACACCACAAACCACTCCAACCCCAACCTTTACTCCAACGCTACAATCCACTTCCACGCCCGCATCGTACGGACCCGACCCAATCAATTTCCCGGCAAACATCAATCCATTGACGGGACAGCCGGTCGCCGATCCAGCGCTGTTGGATATTCCGGCGATGCTGGTTTCGATTTCCAATTTCCCGCCGACGGCGCGTCCGCAAGCCGGACTTTCGTTCGCGCCCTACGTTTTCGAGTTTTCCATCACCCAAGGCGCGGATCGCTTCTTAACGGTTTTCTATGGCGAAGCGCCGCACCCGGAAGTTCCCGTGACCGGCGGATGCGAAGTCCGTCAGGGAGTGTTTATCAAAACGGGTACGATCCTCGGCAGTCGGGTCTGGCTCGATGCGAATGGAAACGGGATTCAAGATCCCGGCGAAGGCGGAGTCGGCGGCGTATGCGTCAACTTGTATGATGCGAATGGAAATCTGATTCAGCAAACGACAACCGACTCTAATGGCTATTACGGATTTAACATCCAAAGCGGAAAAGATTACATGATTGAATTTGTCAAACCGAATGGGATGGAATTTACACAAGCAGATGTCGGCGATGACAGTCACGATAGCGATGCTGATCCATCTACTGGAAAAACAAAACTGATCCACGTAACCGGCGATGATTTATCTTGGGATGCCGGATTGACTCTTTCACCGAATGCGGCAACGCCGACCGGCACGCTCACCCCACTTCCTGAAGCATCCGTTGGACCGGTGCGTTCTGGTCGCTTGCTTTATTCGTATATCGCCCGTTTCTTTACCGACAGTTGTTTGGTTTATGCCTTTGCCTCGCCCGAAGTATTGGCAAAGATTCCCAAGTGCGCCTTCGTGACCCACGACTTTGAAGGAGGCGGAAATATGCTTGACATCCAACGCTTCAATGCAATCGCCCTCGAGAATCAAAAAAGAACATCCCCAAAACTATTCAATTATGCCAGCAACCTTTATGCCGATCAGCCGCCAGCCGGAGGCGTGCCTGCCTCGCAGATCAATGTGTTTTATGCGTATCTCAATCAATCGGGTTGGACATACGATCCGTTATATCAATCCTGGCTAAGGTCCACGGATACTGCCGATCCAAATAACGCCGGCGTTTTACATCTGGATACGGAGCGTCTCAACGGACGACAGCTACACTTCGAGAATATCATCGTTGTAATGGCAGATACGGATGTCGTCGAGCCTACCAACCTGGATATTCATCTTGATCCGGGCAACAGTGGCGCTGCCTTTCTCTTCCGAGATGGGCAGATGTATAAGATCAAATGGAGCACACTCGCAGGTGACTACGAAAAGAAAACCGGCTTCGAACGCCCGATCAAATTCATCAACTTCGACGGTTCGCCCGCGCCGCTCAAGCCGGGTCACACGTGGGTGATCATTGTCACGCCCTTTAGTTATTTCGCCGAACAACAAAGCGGTGTATATTTGGTGCGATACATTCCTCCGCAAGGTGAAGCAAGATAACCTCACCCCTCCCTCTCCTGACCTTTGGTCAGGAGAGGGAGAATAGAATTG
>DATCTP010000396.1:0-4117 GCA_036567885.1 Anaerolineales bacterium
CTCTTGTGCAGAGCCACGCCAGTCTTTGTTAATTTTATATATCGGAAAATATTAGAAAGGTAGGTGCATATGGAAGTTACCACGGCGGCTGTCGTAGAGATCTATCCGAATCCGAGACAGCCAAGAAAAACATTCAACGAAGAAGAATTGCAAGAACTGGCAGCGTCCGTTCGCGAACGCGGCGTGATCCAGCCGTTGGTTGTCGAGAGACGAATGGAAGGCGGGTATACCTTGATCGCTGGTGAACGCAGATGGCGCGCGGCGAAGATGGCCGGTCTCACCGAAGTGCCTGTCTTGATCCGCAACGGAAAGAGCGACGATGAAACTCTTTTGCTCGACGCGTTGGTCGAGAACATACACAGGCAGGATATGAATGTCGTGGATGAAGGCGAGGCATTCCAAGTCTTGATCGAAGATTTGGGACTCTCGGTTCAGCGGGCCGCCTTGAAGCTCGGCGTCAATCGAGCCCGGGTCGATAACGGATTGATGTTTGCGCGGGCAGATCCGGAAATCAAGGCACTTCTCCGGGAAGGAAAGCTCTTGACCGAACGAAACCCGCTGCACGCCATACCATTTCCGGAGAGAACGCCGGACACCAGTCAATGGCCGTGGATAAGGCGGGTTTCTCGATGGTTTCAACAGAATTTCACAGCACCTGCGGTTCGGTGCAGGTGTGGTGGTGGACAAACGAATTCAAAGGTGGTATCATCTTTAGAACAGTTGTTCTGTTTATATGGTCTTCAAAGCGTACAAGTATCGCCTCTATCCAACCCCACCTCAACGGCGCCTCCTGGAACAAACGCTGGAGACGTGCCGCCGTTTCTACAACGCCTGTCTCGCAGAACGCAAAACCACATACGAAACGGAAAAGCGCAGCATTGGAAAAGTCGAGCAGCTGCGCGGTGTGAAGCAACTAAAACGCTCCAACCCATATGCAGCCAACGTTCACAGCCACATTCTTCAAGTGGTCGTTCAAGATCTCGACCAAGCCTTTCAAGCGTTCTTTCGCAGAGTGAAAGCGGGAGAAATGCCGGGGTATCCAAGGTTCAAAGGAAAGAACCGCTTCGATAGTTTTGGCTTGAAAGAATATGGCAACGGATTCAAGTTGGAAGGACGCCGGTTGAAGTTATCCGGGATCGGCCGGATGCGCGTTCGCTGGCATCGACCCATCGAAGGCAAGATCAAGACGCTTCGCATTCGCAGGCAGGCGGGAAAATGGTATGCCTGTTTTGCATGCGAAGTCAATGAGCAGCCGTTTCCGTCCACCGGGCAGGAAGTCGGCGTGGATGTAGGCATTTATCATTTGCTGGCGACCAGCGACAATGATACTGAAGAGAATCCGCAGTGGTATCGAAACGCTCAAGCCGAACTGCGCATTCTACAACGTCGGGTGTCCCGAAGAAAGCTGGGCGGAAGCAATCGCAGGAAAGCGGTTCTCGCCTTGCAACGGCAACATGCCTACATTTCCAACCATCGCAGAGATTTTCTGAATAAGATCGCTTATCAGATAGTAGTTCGATATGATCGGATCGCTCTGGAAGATTTGCAAATTCGCGGGATGGTACGCAATCGTCACTTATCGAAGAGCATCCTGGATGCGGGATGGGGAACTCTGAAACAATGCCTGGTGAACAAAGCGGCAGAAGCTGGTCGCCAGGTGGTTTTCGTGAACCCGGCCTACACCTCCAAGACATGCTCGTCATGCGGTGAGACCTTCCCGGAACTCAGTCTTTCGGATCGCTGGATCGAATGTCCTTTGTGTGGTTTGTCTCTGGATCGAGACGTCAATGCTGCACGGAATATTTTACGGGTCGGGCAGACCCTTTGGAGCCAAAGCACTGACACGAGTCTAAGGCTGCTCCAAGAAACCCCGCCATTTTGAATGGCTGGGGAGTGTCACCGAGCGTCACGTGAACGGCATACATCGTTCAGAAGTCGTTCTACAGTCGTTCACGAATCGTTCAATTTTTACCCACTGAGCGTTTAAGACGCCTCAACAGGAAGCCCGCAAAGGGCTCTATTTTCTTAATTCCGGGTTGTTGGTTGGGTTAAACAGCTAGAGGCCTTTTGTAGGTTTTTATCACTTTTATCATAGATTTTCGGCGGCAAATAGTATACTAAGAATTATCATACTTTGTGGTATACTATTTTAAAAGGAGTCGCATATGAAGTTCAAATTCCTGGATCGTGACCCGGAGCTGGAATTATTGGACCGGCTTTGGGATTCGGAGAGCGCAGAGTTCCTCGTTCTTTATGGGCGGCGGCGGATTGGCAAGACTGCATTGCTCATCGAATGGATGCTTCGCTCCTCGCGGCGCGCCCTCTACTGGGTGGTCTCCCCCACTTCAAACGCCCTGCAGCTCCAGTCTTTTTCAAAGGCAATCTACAATTTTTCTCATTCAGACGCGCGCGCTCCTGACACATTTACCTACGCAACTTGGGAGCAAGCTTTCCAAGAAATCGGCGCTTTATCCAAAAACGAAAGAATGGCCCTTTTCATTGATGAGTTCACTTTTCTGCTTGAGACAGACCCGAGCATCGCGGGTCAGCTGCAGAATTTATGGGATCATCTCCTCAGCAGGTGCAATCTCTTTCTCTGCCTGTCGGGTTCGCAGTTCGGGATGATGAAGCGGGAATTTCTCTCCCCTCGCGCGCCCTTATATGGGAGAGCTTCTGCAAAACTGGACCTTCAGGCTCTGCCTTTTGCATCCACTCAACATTTTTTTCCGAAATACTCTGCCGTGGACCGGGTGGCCCTCTATTCCATTTTTGGAGGCGTTCCGGCATATTGGGAAAGAGTCGATCCAGTCAAAAGCCTGTCGAGCAATATCAAGTCTCAGTTGCTTACTCCCAGCAACATCACGCAAGGGGAACCGCGCTTATTACTTCAAGATTTTGTCTCTGAACCTCATAACTACATCGCCGTTCTTAGCGCCATCGCAAACGGAGCCCATACCCTCAGAGAGATTGCGGCTGTAACCGGCATTAAAAGTCAACCGACAAAATACCTGAGTGTGCTGATAGAAGCCGGATTTGTTACGCGCCGCGTGCCGATCACCCTCCGACGCAAGGAACAAGAAGAGTCGCGCGCTGGCCGGTATCACATCACAGATCCTTATCTTCGCTTCTATTTTCGCTTTTTGGCGGAACAACAAGATCAATTGGCCTTGCGAATTCAAGACCAAGCCCTGGCAGAAATTAATAGGCATATGATTGACTTCATTGGTCAATACACTTGGGAAGAACTCTGCCGCGAATGGACGCTCCGCGCTGGCGTCGCTGGCGAGTTGCCTGGCCTTCCCAAGAAAGTTGGGAGCGCATGGAACGCTTTGGCTCAAGTGGATGTGGCTGCCATTAACTATGATGAGAAGGTATTGATCCTTGGAGAGTGCAAATGGACGGCTACTCCGAATGAGAGACAGGCAATTTCTAATTTAGTGGAAGACGGAGCATCAAAGATCGTACCTGAACAGGGAAAATGGGGGGTTTTCTTCCTCGGCTTTTCCCGCGCCGGTTGGACCGCCGGAGCCATCGCCTACCAAAAACAGGTGAATGCCCAAGGGGTGAAAGGAACAAACTGGATATCCATGGGGATGCGCTTGGTGGAACTTGACGAATTAGATCGAGATCTTGGCCGCTGGACATTTGGAAAGTCCTAGACTTCATGATCTGAGAGGATGAGTAACTCCTATAGCCCAGACTATTATAGTCTGGGCTATAGTATGTTGGGATTTGCGTAACCACAATTATACTAATGCCAATTACACAGACAAGGAAACTGCTGCGGATTTGACTACGATCCTTGCTAGTTCGGCGTGGAATAAAAAAGTGTAACCGCGGTTACACTTTTTTATTGACAGCTCAATTCGTACTGGGAATATTTTGGATCTGTGACGACCTTCTGAGGATCGTCGCACCCACCTCACAATAAACGGATCTGGTGGGCCTTGAAGATCTCGGGAACGGGACGCGCGGGAGCCTCGCGTTTCCACCACTCGGCTAGGAAGGCCAGAACATGCTCAAAGTCCTTAGCCTTGAGCAGATAGTAAGAGCTTACGTGAAACTGGTTCTTGACCGCGTCATGCACAATGGCATACAGCCTGGGTTTTTTGCTGGG
>DATCTP010000397.1:0-3168 GCA_036567885.1 Anaerolineales bacterium
ATATTGAATGAGCCGGATGTTTCTTATACCGATTTGAATTGGTCGCCGGATGGAAATTATTTGGCTTATACGCGTTATTCTTATAACAACATCGGTCATTCGGATGCTTGGATGATAGACATTCAAATGGGTCAGACAACCATGCTTGCCTCCGGTGGATTCCTCCCGACCTTATTGCCATAACCTGCCATTGAATAGTACAATTCATATAGATAGGTATTCTATGGCCTTCGACCCAACTTTCCTCAGCAATTTCGTGCTTGTGTTAACCGGGTTTGGCGGAGCGTTTCTAGCCGCTTTGTGGATTGCGCTCGTTATTTGGACGTATCGCGACATCCGCGGCCGCGCCCGCGATCCGTTGGTGCATATTCTTTCGGCGTTGCTCGTGGCGGTATTGAATCTGCCCGGAGTGCTGGTCTATTTGATTTTGCGTCCAGCCAGAACGTTGGAAGAGGAATATCAGCATACGCTTGAAGAGGAAACGCTGCTCCAGTCGCTGGAGGATTTGCCGCTTTGTCCGGGTTGCGAGCGGAGAATCAAAGACGATTGGCAGGTTTGTCCAAACTGCCAGACCAAGCTCAAAAAGGTTTGTCATCATTGCGGCAAGCTGATGGAACTGCCGTGGAATATTTGTCCGTATTGCGGCACGCCGGTCCCCGGTATGCGGCAAGAGAACATGAGTATGGATGATGCCTTGCGCGATTTGAAAATGGATGATGATGGGGAAGTAAAGATCGGATGAGTTCTCTGCTGAAAAAGATCTCCGAGAAATACTGGTTTTATCCAGTGGCTTTGTTGTTGATTGGCTTCGTTAGCTACGGATATTGTTTGACCTATCTGGGTTTCTACTGGGACGATTGGGAAGTTGTGATGTTCAATAAACTTCCCTTCTCGCTGCAATCGGGGTTCTACGCCATTGATCGTCCATTTCCATGGCCCTCTCAACTCACGTATCTTCTGGTGGGATCGAATCCGATCGGTTGGCACATTGTGGCTTTGCTTTTGCGCTGGGCTGGGATTTTGCTTCTCGTTTATTCACTGACTTTTCTCTGGCCGCGCTATGCCTTGCATCTGCGCTGGCTTGGAGCGTTACTGCTGGTTTATCCGGGGTTTCTCCAGCAAGCCGCGTCCACTCAATATGATCGTCATTTCGCGACATTCTTTCTATTTGCTTTATCCATCTATTGGATGTTCCTGGCGGTGAAATATCCCAAATGGGCTTGGGTACTTTTTCCGCTTTCGTGGGCGGCGACTCTCGTTCATCTCTTTACGATGGAATATTTCGTCGGTCTCGAATTGATTCGTCCCATCCTGTTGTGGATGATCATCTACGCTGAGAATAAAAATTTTTTCCGCTCGTTAGGAAGAACTATCGTCCAGTATTTATCCTATTTGCTGATCACGGCATTTTATTTCTGGTGGCGGTTTGTTTATTTTCCCCTCCAGGTAACCGCGCGCGGCAATGATCTTAAATTACTGCATAGCAGTTCTGCATCTTTGGCGGATAGCGCCTTTACTCTAGCCACGCGCGCCTTCCTTGATTTGATGTATTCCGTTCTGCAAGTTTGGACCAACGCTTTTGCCAATATCGAAGGCTTCACGCTTCAAAGCAAGGTGACGTGGCTTGCCTTCGGTTTGGGAATTCTGATCGCTGTCCTGTTTGCGTTTTTCCACGATACGACTGATAAAGAAGCGCAAGGAAAATCTTCTTCGGTTTCGATTTTCGTGGTCGGTGTTCTGGCATTCATCCTCGGCGCTCTGCCGGTATGGGCCATCGGAAAACAAATCAGCGGCGGCGGACGATGGGATGATCGCTTTACTCTTGCGCCGATGCTCGGTGCGGGACTCATTGTGATTGCGCTTTTGCTTTGGTTTGTCCACTCTTCAAAACAAAAGATCATTCTGAGTTTCCTGCTCATTTTTTCCATTGCTACGCAGGTGTTGGTGATCAATAAATATCGCCTTGAGTGGCAGGTTCAGAGCGCTTACTATTGGCAGCTTTACTGGCGCGCGCCTGCGCTGCAATCGGATACCGCGCTTCTCTCTTTTGATCAGCCTTCCATTTCAGTGCCTGAAGGCGATGCAGGTTTTGCTTTGAATCTTTTATATCACTATCAGACCACAAACGGTTCGCTCCCGTATTGGTTTTTTACAAGTGATTCTTTCCTTTACTCTAATCCCAAACCGGGTCTTCCAATTAGCCACTCCATCCGCAATCTTCGATTTCAGGGAAATACATCCAATAGCATTGGCGTTCTGCATCAGGGCAATAGTTATTGTCTGAGAGTTTTGGATATAGTTTATGCTGATGATCCGATGTACTCCAATGAAGGGACACTGATTCCTGTTTCCAACCTTTCCCGCATCATTCCGAACCCTTCATCGGCCGCGCCCGACCCGAATATTTTCGGACCCGAGCCCGCTCATGATTGGTGCTACTTCTTCGAGAAAGCGGATTTGGCGCGTCAAACCAAAGATTGGAACACAATCATCGCACTCTATCAGCAGGCAAACCAAAGTGGCTTGTCGCCTCAATCCGGCGCGGAATATATCCCGTTCATCGAAGCGTCTGCCCAAACCGGCGACTGGCAGAAAGCCTATGATCTGACTCTTTCTGCCCAAAAGCTCACCGCGAATCTCGAACCAATGTTGTGCGCCAATTGGTCGCGTTTAAATCAGTTGCCATCGCCGGATGCAAAAATAATGGATCAAGTCAAGCAGGCTCTTTCGTGCAAGAATTTTTGAGAAAGCAAACGGATAAAAATGAAAATCGAATCCATCACACTCCATCATCTCAATATGCCGCTGGTTGCGCCGTTCGAGACGTCGTTCGGACGCGAAATAGACCGCGAGTGCATCATCATTTCGATTCAATCCGAAGGGCTGACCGGCTGGGGCGAATGTGTTGCCGATCAATCTCCCGGTTATAACTACGAGACCACCGGCACGGCTTGGCATATCATCAAGGATTTCATCGCGCCGCTGATGCTCGGACAGGATGTGCGCGACGCGGCGGATTTTCAGCGACGCGTCTCGGGAATCCGCGGGCATCAACTTGCCAAGGCTGGCGTCGAGATGGCGTTGTGGGATTTGCTCGGTAAGCGCGATAAAAAATCTCTGCGCGAGATGCTTGGCGGCAAACGGGATAAAGTGGAAGTGGGGGTTTCG
>DATCTP010000398.1:0-4217 GCA_036567885.1 Anaerolineales bacterium
TGTCCGCCCCACCTTCACTTAACGGCTTTGTTATGAAAGTACCATATTTTTCTTTGTATAATCTGTGTAAAATATTTTCGTGAGTTTCCCCGGTACAGTGACTTCTATGTCGGTTTCCAATCGTTCCAACACCTTTATCAATCAGGCGCTCCAAGCCGTGGCTTTTGCCTACCAATTCCTGGCGGTAGGGACTTTTATCGTTGCGGTTTTCCTTGCCAACGGGTGGATGAACACTCCTTTCCTGGGCGCATTTTATGAGCACACCATGGTGTTCAACGGTGTGGTTCCTCCGGGAACAGACCCTTCCTGGGATCTCCGCAATCAGGGCGTGAAGTTGGGCGACCAACTTATTTCGGTCAATGGAAAAGCCGTCTTCAATACTTTTGATGTGCAAAGTGTTTTAAGCGGATTCCATCCGGGCAATCAAGTTCCCGTAGTTGTCCGCTCCACCGATGGAAGCCTGAAAACGTATAACGTCACGCTTCATGAATTCCAATCTGGCGACCGAATAACATACTTTGTCATCCCGATCTTCATGAGTCTGTTATTCCTCGTCATCAGCCTGTGGATATTAGCGATGCGCCGCACCGAATCTGCGGGGCGCGCCTTCTCAATATTTGCCACATCCTTGAGCATCGGTGCAGGCTCGCTCTTCGACTTGTACACGACTCACAGCCTGACCTATATCTGGACTCTGAGTTTAGCCGTCGCGGGCGGGGCTTTGATCGACCTGGCGTTGGCATTTCCACAGGAAGCAAGTTTTATCACCGGTCGTTCGTATCTCCGCCGGGCGGGTTACGCCATCTCGTTCCTTCTCTGCGGATATGCCTACACCACTCTGTTCAATTTTTCTCACCCAACAGATTACATTCAGGCATGGCGATATCTGTATATTTTTGTGGGCTTATCGAGCATCACCTATATTCTATTCAATGTCTATTACAGTTTTGCGGCGCCATCGCCTGTGATCAAAGCACAGGCGCGGATGATTCTGACCGGAACCTTGATCGCGTTTGTTCCCCTCACGTTTTGGTTCCTGACGACATCCATTAATCTCTTTGACTTCACACCCTATTTGCTCCTTCCGATCATCATCTTCCCCTTAACTCTGGGCTACGTCATTCTGCGATTCCGATTCCTGCGTACCGATGATTGGCTGCGCCAGGGAATAATTTATGTTCTTCTGACAGTCTTCATCGTGGGCGGCTATGCGCTCATCGTCAGCGGCTTGAGCCTGATCTTCAAAGCTGAGATGCCTGCATCGAATCCTATTTGGGTGGGCGGATTGGTTTTCGTGATCGCGATCTTCCTTGACCCGGTACGGATCCGCACTCAAGGTTTGGTAGATGCGACCTTCTTCCGCGGACGACGCGCCCATGCGGAAAGCATCCAAAGTTTTACGCACGAATTAAATGGCGCCCTCGATCTGAATGCGATCGGCCGGACTCTTCGCAGGCAGATCAATTCCACGCTGGGTCCGGATCGGCTTCACGTCTATGCTTATGATTCGCTCAATGATCAGTACGCCGCCCTCCCCGCTGAAGATGGACGCGCCAGCACAGATATCCGTTTTTCGTCCAGCAGTCCGCTGGCGCAATATTTTATTGCAGAGCAATTGCCTTTATATTTGGATGAAACTTCTCTGCCGGATAAATTGAAATCGGAACAAACGCGTCTTACTTTGTTGGGCGCGCATCTCTTTGTGGCTTTGCCCGGCCGCGGACAAGCTACCGGTTGGTTGGCGCTGGGAGCGCGGCTTAACGGCCAGCCTTATACCCCGCGCGATCTGATCTTCCTTGAAAATTTATGCGACCAAGCATCGGTTGCTATTCAACGGGTCCAGACCGTTGCCAATCTCGAGCGGCGCGTTCAGGAAATGAACGCGTTGACGCGCGTCTCGCAAGGCGTGAACGTCACACTAACCTTTGACGATGTTCTCGAATTGATCTATGCCCAAACGGCGCAAATCATTCCGACTTCTCATTTGCATATCACGCTTCACAACAAAACCAACAATTATTTCTATTATGGTTTTTGCGTTGAGAATAATGATCGCATCACGAACCGCGAAAATGTTCCATACCCGCCCAACACCGGTTTGAACCCGGAAATCATCCGCAGAGGCCGCCCCATTTTGACTCAAGATTATCTGCACGAATGTCAGGCGCGCAATCTGGCTCCCGAAACGGAAGGCGTCTTTGCCTGGATGGGAGTTCCGCTCAATGCGGGCGCCGAATCGATTGGTGCGTTAAGCGTGGGAAGCCGCGATCCGGGCATCGCGTATACGCGCGGTCAGCTCGAACTTTTGCAAGCCATCGCCGATCAAACGGCCGGCGCCATCGTCAAGGCGCGCTTGCTGGAAGAAACCCAACAACGCGCAAAACAGCTTGCCACATTGAATGATGTGACGCGGCAATTAACATCCACGTTGGAGATCGAGCCTTTGCTTCAGAACGTTCTCGAAAGTGCGGTCAACATTTTGAATTGCGAAGCGGGCAGTTTGTTCTTGGTGGATGAACAAACCAAGGAACTGGTTTTCAGAGTGACCGTTGGACCAGTGGCAAAAGATTTGCTCGGTCAGCGTTTACCCGCCGGAAGCGGGATCGTAGGACGCGCCGTTACCACGCGCGGACCGGTCATCGAAAACGATGTCAAACAATCTGCTGGCTGGAGTGCAAACACCGATGAGAAAACCGGTTTCATCACGCGCGCACTGATGGCTGTGCCGTTGCAAATTCGAGATAACGTGATGGGCGTGATCGAAGTCATCAATCGCCGCGACGGTTTGCCGTTCGTGGATGAAGATCAGGCATTGCTTACAGCTTTTGCCGGTCAGGCGGCGGTTGCATTGGAGAATGCCCGTCTCTTTACCTTGACCGATCAGGAATTGGCGGCACGCGTCGAAGAACTTTCCGTGATGCAGCGCATCGACCGCGAACTCAATGCCAGCCTTGAATTGGAACGCGCCATGCGCATCACGCTCGAATGGGCCATGCGTCAATCTGCGGCGGACGCGGGCTTGATCGGCATGATCGAAGAAGAAAAGTTACATATCGTGGCACAACAGGGGTATGACGAGCATCTGGCTGGATTCCAAAATAACTTAATGCCGTTGAATCTTCCAGCGTTGAAAACAGCCGTCGAAAGCGGTCAGCCGCAACGGGTCGTGTTGGACGCGAAAAGCACGGAGGCTTTATTGCCGGGCGCGCATACTCAAATCGTAATCACCATTCGGCGCGAGGCAATCGTCATCGGATTGGTGCTTCTCGAAAGCACAAGCGATACCCAGCAGGATATTGCGTTCCTGAATCGTTTGAGCGACCACGCCGCGATTGCCATCTCGAATGCCCAGTTGTACGATGAAGTCCAGCGCGCGAATCTTGCAAAAAGCGAATTCGTTTCCTTTGTGGCGCATGAACTCAAGAACCCGATGACTTCGATCAAGGGATATACCGAATTGATCGCCGCCGGCGCGGTGGGTCAGATCAACGAGATGCAAACCAATTTCCTGAACACGATTCGTTCGAATGTGGAACGCATGTCCACGCTCGTTTCGGACCTGAACGATAATTCCAAGATCGAGGCGGGTCGTCTGCGCCTCGACTATAAACCAGTGGAAGTCGCCGACCTGGTGGATGAAGTGGTGCGTTCCACCAAGCGTCAAGTGGAAGACAAAAAGCAAAGTATCGACGTGGATATGTCTTCGGACTTGCCAAAAGTTTGGGGCGACCGCACGCGTCTCGGACAAGTGCTCACGAATCTGGTCAGCAACGCGAACAAATACACGCCCGAGGGTGGAACCGTTTTGATGGGAGCGGAACTATCCGATAACCCCTGGGATATGGAAGGCGCCAGAAAAGTGATTCATCTTTGGGTAAAAGACAATGGCATTGGCATTAGCCCCGAAGATCAGCAAAAGATTTTCCAAAAGTTTTTCCGCTCCGAAGACCAGAAAGCGCGTGAAGCTCCGGGAACCGGTTTGGGTTTGAATATCACCAAGAGTCTGGTGGAAATGCAAGGCGGACGCATTTGGTTTGAAAGCGAATTCCGCCAGGGAACCACGTTCCATTTCACGGTTCCCGTTGCAGAAAATTAGTGAAGCTATGTTGATGGTTGTTGAGGAAAAAATCGTATGACGCTTCAAGCCGCTGTTGGAATTGCCCAAGCTCTCAATGGACGCGAAGCCGGATTGCAAGCCGCGCATCAAGCGCTCAATC
>DATCTP010000399.1:0-3477 GCA_036567885.1 Anaerolineales bacterium
CGAATTACGGATTTTGGTTTTATTTCGCATGGCTTCCGTTTTTGTTGGGAATCCTAATGATTGGGTTATTTGCAAGTTCCCGGACATCACGATGGTTGTACGTGAATGTGCAACAAGCAGAAGGAAGCGATGGGCCGCGTAATATCACGCTTGGATTTCCGCTTCCATTTGGATTAGCAAGCTGGTTTCTCCGCAACTTTGGAAACAATATTGAGGGCTTGCGGCAAGCCAATATAGATGAGATCGTTGAGATATTATCGACAGGCATATCGTCGAAAGAACCGTTGATCGTCAATGTGGATGAAGGCGAACACGGCGAACATGTGCAAGTTTATATCGGGTAGGAGGAACAAATGGCAAACGCTGAAGAACGCATGAAGATTTTGAGGATGATTGAGGAGGGAAAGATCAGCGCGGAAGATGGCGCGAAATTACTGGCGGCATTGAGCGAGGGACGCCGTTCAGGAATGGCAGCTTCATCGCGGTCGGCGGCTTCTGGACATTGGCTTCGCATTCGCGTGACCGATATCGCAACGGGCCGCTCGAAAGCCGCGGTTCAGATTCCGTTGGGGCTCATCGACGCGGGTCTGAAGATCGGCGCGCATTTCGCACCTGAAGTGGAAGGCGTGGATATGTCATCGGTGATGGATGCCTTGCACTCCGGCGTGACCGGCAAGATCATTGACGTGACCGATGATGAAGACGGCGAACACGTAGAGATTTTCGTGGAATAGATTGCGTTATGACCGAATCCATTGCTCAACTTGGTGTTGCTGCCAATCCTATGAAGCGTATATTTGCGATACGCGACTTCCTTCTTTTGTGGATCGGGCAAAGCACATCCTTGCTTGGAGATCAATTCCATTTTATTGCCATGTCGTGGCTGGTGTTGAAGATGACCGGCGATCCGCTGGCACTTGGCATCGTTCTAGCGGTGGGCGGGATTCCGCGGGCGATTTTTACTTTGATCGGCGGCGCAATCACGGATCGGATTTCGCCGCGCCGCGTGATGTTGATTTCTGATTTCATCCGACTTTTCATTTCGGCTTTGCTTGCCGCACAAGTGTTGACCGGCACTCTGCAGATTTGGATGATCTATGTTTATAGCTTTATAGTTGGAATTGTTTCGGGCGCCTTCGAACCGGCGGCGATGTCCATGACGCCGCATCTGGTTCCATCGGAAGATCTCCAAGCTGGAAACTCCGTGATGCAGGGAAGTGTGTCACTCATCAGTTTTGTGGGACCCGCCGCGGCCGGGGCAATGATCGCTATCTTTCATGATGTAAAAATCGGTGTCGCATTGGCAATGGCATTCGATGCATTCACCTTCATTGTTTCAGTGGTCACGTTGTGGATGATGAAAATGGGAGGCGAGGCTATTAATGCAATTCAAAAAAGCGAAGCGGTTAATATGTTTGAATCGATCCGCGAGGGAATCGTTTTTATGTTCAAGGACCCGGCTTTGCGCGCGATGTTAATTTTGATTGCCGTAGCCAATTTCGCATTTGGCGGACCGATCCTTGTGGGTGTGCCGTACCTTGCAAATACGCGCTTCCCCGAAGGTGCGGCGGCGTATGGCTTGATTATTTCCGGTTATGCGGGCGGCAACTTGCTGGGCATCATTCTGTCTGGTGTGTTGCCGAAATTATCGCAGAGGCTGTTCAAGATTTTGATCGTGGCAATGTTTGCAATTTTTGGCTTGGGACTTGGAGCCATGGCGTGGATTCATATCACCGGAGTAGCGGTTGCGGATATGTTTATTTTGGGAGTGCTCAACGGGTATCTCGGTATTTTATTGATTACTGGTTTGCAGCGCAGTACCCCGAAGGAAATGCTTGGGCGTTTAATGAGCATGATCCTGCTTGCCAACCTGGGATTGATGCCGCTCTCGCAGGCGATTGCGGGCGCGATGTTGCGTTGGAGTGTAGCGCCGATGTTCATTCTGGCAGCCGCAATGCTGTTGGCTTGCGCCGTTTATATTGCAATTCCAAGTGTCGCTTATTTATTGACCGTTCGCTTTATCGGCGAATCTTCCGAGAATACGTAAGCGGAATGGAAGTAAAATAAAAAGAGTAGGGGCGAAGCATGCTTCGCCCCTACTCTTTATCTTATGAGGTGAGAATGCAAACACAATCACAAGCCAAACCGCGCTGGAGTGGATTATTTGGCTTTACCATTGTCTGGCTCGGACAGATCATCTCCGTACTTGCCAGCGGCATGACCGCTTTTGCGTTTACCATTTATATGTATCAACAGACCAAGTCCGCGACCGCCATGGGATTGGTGCAGGTTGCGTATGTTACGCCATTATTGATTATCTCTCCAATTGCAGGCGTGATGGTGGATCGTTACAATCGCAAGACGATGATGATGATCAGCGATATCGCCGGCGGGCTGGCGTCTTTCGTTGCGCTCATTCTTTATGCCACCGGCCATTTGCAGTTTTGGCATATATATATTATTACGGCGATAAAGGGTGCGGGCGCCGCCTTCCAGTGGCCTGCATATTCGGCGGCAATCAGTACTATGATCCCCAAAGAACAATACACGCGCGCTAACGGTATGATGTCGCTGGTGGAGGCGGGACCAGGCGTTGTTTCACCTTTGCTGGCTGGCGCGTTAATGCCTTTTATTGGCGTGAGCGGCATCTTGATAGTGGATGTGCTCACGTTTGCGATTGCGATTCTTGCTTTGGCTGTTGTGTTCATTCCTCAGCCGCCGCGCACGGCGGAAGGTCTAAACGCTGAAGGGAACATTCTGAAACAAGCGGCTTTTGGATTTAAATATATTTTTGCGCGTCCCAGTTTGTTGGGTCTGCAGTTGGTTTTTTTCTTTGGCAATTTATTTTCAGGTATCGCTTTCACAGTCTTAGCCCCGATGGTTTTGGCGCGCACTTCTCAAAACAGCCTGATGCTTGGTTCAGTTGAATCGGCGGGCGCAGTTGGAATGGTGATTGGTGGAATTGCGATCAGCGCTTGGGGTGGTTTCAAAAAGCGCGTCCACGGAGTATTGATGGGTTGGTTTGTATTCAGCCTTTTTGATTGCGTTTTACTCTCGTTTGGACGCGGCTTGCCGATTTGGGTACCGATGATGTTTTTGGGCGGACTCATCGAGCCGCTTCTCAATGGATCTAATCAAAGTATATGGCAAGCCAAAGTCGCACCCGATCTGCAGGGACGCGTTTTTACCGCGCGTCGTTTGATCGCCTGGTTCACGAATCCGATCTCGCCCATCATCGGTGGCACATTGGCTGACTTTGTGCTTGAGCCTGCGATGAAAGCGCAAACAAGCGGATTCTCTCGTTTCTTCGCGCCCGTCTTCGGGTCCGGACCCGGAAGCGGAATGTCGCTCTTAATTTTTATCTGCGGAATCTGCCTTTTGCTGGTTGGCTTATCCGGATATTTTGTGCCAGCCATTCGCAATGCAGAGGCGATCCTTCCCGATCACGATGCATTGCCCGCTGCCCAATCTGTTCCC
>DATCTP010000400.1:0-5163 GCA_036567885.1 Anaerolineales bacterium
AAATTCTTGGTTGAATTTCTTCTTGTTAACTCGAACAATTCTTTCTTCTTTTGATTTCAATTCTTTTCTCTTAGAGTAATTAGCACGATATTCCTTCGCGAAACTGCTCGTTAAAGGTTTAGCTCGATTGAATAATTCAAAGAACCAAGATTTCAATTCATTGCAAAGATGATCATTATCAACCTGGATAGTTAGTTCGATGTTCTCATTAAGCCCTCCGTTTGTAAAATTAGCCGAGCCGATGAAACCTATGTAACTATATAAGTCTTTGATCAAATAAAGCTTTGGGTGAAAAAACTCTTTATTCTCAATAAAGAGCTGAACTCTGAATTCTTTTTCTGCTTGTAATTGGATTAGCTTTTCAAGCGCTTTTGGATCTGTTGGTAAGTCTACACCAACGAGTAGATTTATTTTGCAATTTGGGCGTGTATTGTCAAGTAAAAAATCGAGCCCCTGCATAGTTAACATTGCTACAGCAATCCAAATTTCTTCTGCCTGATTTAGCGCTGGTGCTAGATCTCTTGAAAGTTTGGTTACTGTGTTCATATATACCTCACACGGTCACAAATTGCGTTTTTTCAAAGAGCTGAAAACGCAAGGTGAGCAAAGAATCAAGCTCTGCCTTGTGGATGGTCATGGTTTCGTCCAGGCACTTTGAGATGGCGGCCTTGAAGGCAGGGAACTTTTCATAATAGTGCGAGTACAGACATTTCTTCTTTACAAACTTCCAGACACGCTCGATGAGATTCAAGTTGGGCGAGTAGGCAGGCAGGAAGCACAGTTCGATGTTCAAGCTTTTGGCTTTATCGATCACCAAAGCACATCGTTGATAGCGGGCGTTATCCAGAAAGATCGTGATGGGTTGTCCTACATACTGAACCGCAATCTTTTCCAGTAATGTACATACACTCTGAGCAGTGATATAGGTATCGTTGGTGACGGTGATCATGTCGTGGGTCATGGCATTGAGCGCACCCAAAACGTTGAAGCGTTGCCGACCGGAAGGCGCTCGAATAAAAATACGCTTCGCCGACCACAGAAAACCAAGAAAGGCCGATAATACAAAATGGGCTGCATCCACAAAGAAAACCACTCGTTTCCCTGTTTTTGCCTCTTCCAAGCGAGATTCCAGCTCTTCTTCCAGGTATTCTTTCTGCTTTTCGGGATCAGCCTTGGCAGGTAACATCCCTACTTTTCGACAACGAAAATGGAGTTTTTTTTTAGAAACTCGCGAACTTGGGTTTCACTCCGGTGCACGCCCGTGATGATCTCCACTTCATGCTGCGCTTGTTTGATACTGGCGGGCGGATGCTCCCGAAAATATTGCTCCAATGAGACAATGTATTCTTTCAGTTCCCCCTCTGGTTGATAGTAATGAATTTCCTTCAACTTCTCGATCCCCCCTTGCTCGTACAACTCAAAATAATCTCGCAGCGTGTTTTCGCTGATCTCCAGGATTTCCGCTATTTGCTTATGCAACAGTCCATACGCTTTGAGACGAATGGCATCCATCCGGCGTTGTACCAACGGCGCTAAATGATTGTAGCGTTGGTAATTTATTTCATGCACCCCGTCTGGACTGAAATCAAATTTTCGGGTCATGCCCCTATCTTACCAAATCTTTTCCCCTCCGTTTCTTAAAACCGCAATTTGTGCCCGTGCCCAGTATATTCTCCTCGCTTTGAGTATACCATTGCAAAATTGGCAAATTCATCATGCTAGCCATTTTTTATGGTTAAATTGCTTTATGCACGTCCATTCTGTATCTCAACTCGTCATTACCAAAGGCGGCTCGCAACGTGTCAATGTTCCGCCTTTGAAATGTCAGGGTATCAAAACCAAACTGGTTGAATGGATTAAGGATCATGCTATCCTCGAAGCAGACGGCACATGGATCGAGCCATTTATGGGTTCAGGCGTGGTTGGATTCAACGTGCGTCCCAACCGCGCTATTTTTGCAGATGTGAATCCACATATTATCAATTTTTATAATTCAATTAAACTAGGCAGGATAACGGCTGGTATTGCTAAAGAGTTTCTTGAAAAAGAAGGTGCATTACTCCAAGCAAAGGGCGAGGAACATTATTACGAAATTCGAGAACGATTCAATAAAGATGGTGACTCTTTAAATTTGCTTTTTCTAAATCGCGCCTGCTTCAATGGCATAATGCGCTTTAATAAGAAAGGCGGTTTTAATGTCCCCTTTGGTCACAAACCTGAACGCTTTTCCAAATCCTATATCACCAAGATTACTAATCAGATTAAGTATGTAACTCAGGCGACCAGTCAATATGATTGGAAGTTTGTCTGTGCCGACTTTAGGAAAACCATATCAACCGCCACACAAAAGGATTTTATTTATTGTGATCCGCCTTATATCGGAAGGCATGTGGATTATTTCAATTCGTGGTCGGAACAGGATGAACAGGAGCTTTATGATTTGCTTGCCAGTGTTCCAGCCAAGTTTATTTTGTCGGCGTGGCATAGCAATCAATATCGTAAAAATTCTGCGGTCGAAAAATATGCCAATCGCTTTACGGTTTTGACTCGCGAGCATTTTTATCATGTCGGTGCAAGCGAAAAGAATCGCAATCCCATGCTTGAAGCGATTATCCTTAACTACAATCCCATTCCGCCAATGGAAATAGAATTGGAAAAGCAATTGGCATTATTCGAGAAACAACATAAAGATGATCGCGTGGTTTATGCGCATAAAAATTGATTGGATCAAAATCTGTTGAAAGACGACTATAAAATGATAATCGCTTCCACTATCTTCGTCTTGCTCGTTGCCATTCTTCACATCGGTTTCTTGACCTTGGAAATGTTCCTCTGGACAAAACCCTTTGGCCGTCGAACGTTTAATCTTACGCCTGAGTTTGCCCAAGCATCGAAGACTCTCGCTGCGAATCAAGGTTTGTATAATGGCTTCCTCGCCGCCGGTTTGATCTGGAGTTTATTCCTAGGCGCAAGCGGTTATGAAGTTAAAAGTTTCTTTCTGCTTTGCGTGATCGTTGCGGGCGTCTTTGGCGCATTCACTGTCAGCCGCAGGATTCTCTGGATACAAGCTTTGCCCGCTGTGATTGCCCTCGCATTCGTTCTTCTCAGTAAATAATCTATGCTCATCCATTCTGCAACCCAACTTCTCACCATCAAAGGCGGTCCGCAACGCGGACGCGACCTCGGCACACTTGGAATCATTCCAAATGGCGCGGTGCTCATCCGCGATGAAAAGATTCTGGCGGTTGGCACCACGGATGAATTGCGCGCCGCGTATAAAGATGAACCCTCGCTCGATGCCAGCGGATGCGTCATCATGCCCGGCTTTGTGGATCCGCATACGCATTTGATTTGGGCGGGCGACCGCGCGGACGAGTTCGAGATGAAGATGGCAGGCAAGCCCTATCTCGATATTCTCGCGGCGGGCGGCGGGATCATCTCAACTGTCCGGCAGACGCGCACGGCTTCCATCGAAGCGTTGATCGCGCAGACGCGTCCGCGCTTGTTTCGCATGTTCGCCCACGGCACAACCACCGTCGAAGCCAAGACCGGATATGGTCTGCAAACAGCTACCGAACTGCGTTTGCTCAAAGCGCTGTTGGCGCTCGAAGATGAATCCCGTATTGATATTGCCATCACGTTCCTCGGCGCGCACGCCATCGCGCCCGAATATAAAAACGATCCGCAGGGTTACACCGATCTCGTCTGCGAGACGATGCTTCCGACCGTTCAGGCTTGGTGGCAGACTCACGCGCCGAATCATGCTTTGCCTTTTGTGGATGTCTTTTGCGAAGACCGCGCTTTCAATTTGAATCAATCGCGTCAAATCTTGACCAAAGCGCGGGAACTCGGATTCCCGCTCAAGATCCACGCTGATGAATTCGACAATCTCGGCGGCGCCTCGCTGGCGGTTGAATTGGGCGCGGCCTCCGCCGATCATCTCGTCAAAACTTCGGATGCGGATATCAAAGCTTTAGGCGAATCAGACACCGTTGCAGTTTCTTTGCCTTGCACCCCGTTCGGCCTCGCTGAAAAGGATTACACGCCCGCGCGCAAGTTGATCGAAGCCAATGCGATTTTGGCTTTGGCAACCGATTGCAACCCTGGCACAGCGTGGAATGAGTCGATGCAGTTTGTGATTGCATTGGCGTGCCGCACGATGGGTTTGACTCCCGCCCAAGCCATCGCCGCTTCGACGATTAACTCTGCCCACGCCATCCGCCGCGCTGATATAATCGGCTCCATCGAAGAAGGCAAGCAGGCGGACCTGTTGATTCTCAATGTGCCGGATTATCGTCATGTCGGTTACCGCTTCGGGACGAATCTGGTGCGGCAGGTTGTCAAGCGCGGCAGAGTCTATTCGGTGGATGTCGGTTATTATCGGACTGCATAACAAAGGAGTCTAGGATGTCATTCTCGAATATCGATCTCAATACCATTATTTATTTTGCCGCCATCATCGTGGCAGTGATCGTTGTGTTTGGTATTCTAAGTTTTGTCTTTAAACATCTGATCCACTGGTTCATGCGCGGCTGTGGATGTATCGTGTTCCTTGTGCTAGCTTATTTCGTTGTGCATGTTTTGTTGAAACTCTTGTAACAGTTTTGACTCAAATAAAACAGGACAAGTTATCAGCTTGTCCTGTTTTGATTTTCGTGCAGCTTTGATAAAATATGCGCCTATGTTTGATTTGGAGGAACCATGAAAATTGACATCATCGGCATTCCCATTGACCTCGGCGCGGATCGACGCGGCGTGGATATGGGTCCCAGCGCGATTCGATATGCGCATCTTCAAAAGAAACTCGAAGCCCTTGGATACATCGTCGAAGATAAGGGCAATATCGAAGTGCCAATCGCGGAAATGTGTTCCATCGCTGAGCCAAAACTGAAATACATTGATTGCATCGTTCCGATGTCGCGGCGCGCGGCGGGAGCAGTGGCAACTTCCATCCGAAACGGATGTTTCCCTGTTGTGCTGGGCGGAGATCACAGCCTTTCCATCGGTTCGATACGCGGCGCGGCAAAATCCAAAAAGCTTGGCGTGATCTGGATCGATGCCCACGCGGATTTCAACACCGATCAAACCACGCCATCCGGGAATATTCATGGGATGCCGCTCGCGGCGTTGTGCGGACTCGGGGACGCGCGCTTAACTCAATTA